>JAYTJO010000619.1:0-15171 GCA_043730975.1 Thermoleophilia bacterium
GCTCGTAGCCGCCCAACCGTCGATCGTCGTCGGCGGCGCTCACGGCAAGACGACGACCGCAGCGATGATCGCCTTCGTCCTGAAGGAGGCCGGCCGCGATCCCGCCTGGATCATCGGCGGGCTCGTTCCGCAACTCGGCGGGAACGCCGGCACGGGTGCCGGCTGGCTTGTCGTCGAAGGCGACGAGTCCGACCGCTCGATCGGCTCCCTAGCGCCACAGATCGCTGTCGTCACGAACATCGAGCTCGATCATCACGCGTCCTACGCCTCCGAGGCGGAGCTCGTCGAGTTCTTCGAGCGTTGGCTCGACGGCATCCCGCACGTTGTCCGCAGCTGGGATCTGGAGCCTGTTGAGCTCGAGCTCTCTGTTCCTGGCTCCCACAACCGCCAGAACGCGGCCGCCGCGCTTGCCGCGCTCGAGCTGGCCGGGGTAGCTCGCGCGGATGCCGAGGCGGCGATCGTTCGTTTCACCGGCGTCGGCCGGCGGTTCGAGCTCGTCGGTGCGCACGGCGGCGTCAGGGTGTACGACGACTACGGGCACAACCCGACCGAGCTCGAGGTGACGCTCCGGACGGCACGTTCGTTGACGAGTGGCCGCGTGATCGCGGTCTACCAGCCTCACGTCGTCGAGCGCACCCGACAGCTCCATGCCGAGCTCGGTGCCGCGCTCGGGCTCGCGGACGTAGCGATCGTGACCGACATCATCGGCGCGCGTGATGCGCCCCGGGAGGGCATCACCGGCAAGCTCGTTGTCGATTCCCTGCCGCTCCACGTCCGCGCCGGCTGGGCGCCGACTGCCGAAGATGCCGCATCGCTCGCCCTCGCCTGGGTGCGCCCGGGCGATCTTGTGATCACCTTCGGCGTGGGGGAGCCGTGGAAGATCGCACGCGCGATCGTGGACGGGTTGGGGCCGTGACCGCGGCGTCACCTTTCCGCGAGAATGTGCTCCTCTCCCGTCTGACGACGATCGGCACGGGTGGCCCCGCGCGTGCGTACGCGGAGCCAGGGAATCTGGCGGAGCTCGAACAGACGTTGGCCGCGGCGCGAGACCGCGGCCTCGAGGTTGCGACCGTTGGCCTCGGCTCGAACGTGCTCGCCGCAGACGCCGGAGTCGATCGGCTGTTGCTGCGCCTGACCGGTGAGCTCGCGTCGGCCCGAGCCGAGGGAACGACGCTCGTCGCCGGGGGCGGTGCGTCCAACGCCGTTTGTCTCCATCGCGCCCGAGACGCAGGACTCGGGGGCTTCGAGTTCGCCTGCGCTATCCCCGGGACGGCCGGAGGCGGCGTCTGGATGAACGCCGGTGCCTACGGCAGTGACTGGAGCGAGATCCTCGTGCGTGCCCTCGTAGCGACGGCCGAGGGAACCGGTTGGCTGACGCCCGACGAGCTCGGCCTCTCGTATCGCCACTCGAACCTCGAGCACGGTCACGTCGTCGCTGCGGTCGAGTACCGGCTTTTCGAGCGTGACCCGCTCGAAATCCGTGCCGAGGTCAAGGATCTCGTTGCGCGGCGAAAGGAAACGCAGCCGACAACGAAGCGGACGTTCGGCTCCGTCTTCAAGAATCCCGACGGGGAGATCGGCGCGGGGAGGATGCTCGAGCTGTGCGGCCTCAAGGGGTATCAACACGGCGGCGCCCTGATCTCACCGATGCACGCGAACTTCATCGAGAATGCCGGAGATGCCACAACGGCCGACTGTCTTGCGTTGATGGCGGAGGCGCGGCGGCGGGTGCATGCGGAATATGGCGTTGCGCTCGAGCACGAGGTCGTCTTCCTCGGCGATCTGTCCCTGTCCGCAACGTAGGAGCCTGCCCTCGCGCGGCGAAAGCGGTCCTGTGGCCGATGGGGGATCAAACCAACGTGGATCGCGCTCACGTGCGCGCCCTCGAGCCGTCGCTGCTGCCGCTCCGCGGCGGCTTGCGCCGGACCGGGTGGACATGGCTCGCTTCATCCCGACGGGCCGCTCGCTCGCAACGGCGCTCCTGATCGTCGTCGGCGCCGGACTTGCCTGGTTCGTCGCGCGGGAGACGCCCGTCTTCTCCGTGAAGGCGATTGAGGTTGCCGGCGCCCCGGCGGGAGTGAGCGCGCAGGTAAGGCGATCGCTCGGTGCGACCGAGGGCACGAGTCTCCTGAAGTTCGACATCGGTGCTTCGCAGCAGATGGTGCAGGCCCTGCCGACCGTCGCGAGTGTCCGCTTCGACCGGGCCTTCCCGCACACTCTCCGGGTCGTCGTTGTTCCCGAGCATGCGGTGGCGGTCGTGCGTCAGGGATCGAGCTCGTACCTCGTGGCCGAGAGCGGGCGCGTGATGGCGACGGCCGAACGTCGTGACCGACCTGCGCTCGCGCGGATCTGGATCAAGCGTGATGTTCGGCTACAGGTCGGCGCTCGCGCGGAGGGTGACCTCCTCACGGCCGTCGGGGCGGTTGCACCGCTCGTCGGATCGGGATTCCCCGGCCGTGTCAGCTCCGTCACGGCAACGCCGACGAGCCTGACGCTTCGACTCCGTTCTGGCCTCGATATCCGACTCGGGGATCCGCTCGACGTGGCCCTGAAGCTTGCAGTTGCGGCCCGGGTTATCCCGCTCCTTACCTCCGACACGACCTACCTCGACGTTGCTGTCCCGGAAAGGCCAGTGTCCGGAACCCTCAACTCTCAGGTTGAGCCTGAGGTTGGAACCTCGACCCAGCCTTGAGGTTGCGGTTGACAATGCCGACAAGGAGTCCGTACCCTTGCTCCGAAAGTCAGTACTGACAAACTCCCTAGCTCGATCAGAGCTTGACGTCCAGGCAGGTTGAGGTGAGATATTCATGAGCACACAAGGTGGGAACTACCTCGCAGTGATCAAGGTCGTCGGGGTCGGCGGCGGCGGCACGAACGCGGTCAATCGCATGGTCGAGTCGGGCCTCAGTGGGGTCGAGTTCATTGCCGTCAACACGGACGCGCAGGCGCTCCTGATGACGGACGCCGACGTGAAGATTCATATCGGCTCAAAGGCGACCCGCGGCCTCGGTGCCGGCGCTGATCCGGCTGTCGGCCTCGCCGCGGCGCAGGAGACTCGCGACGAGCTGAAGGAGGCGCTCAAGGGCGCCGACATGATCTTCGTCACCGCCGGCGAGGGCGGAGGCACAGGAACGGGTGCGGCGCCGGTCGTCGCCGAGCTCGGCCGCGAACTGGAAGCGCTCACCGTCGGCGTCGTGACGCGGCCGTTCGGGTTCGAGGGGAGGCGCCGCGCCGAACAGGCCGAGGTCGGAATCCAGAGCCTTCGCGATCGCGTCGACACGCTGATCGTGATCGAGAACGACCGGCTGCTCCAGGTCGTCGACAAGAAGACGCCCGTGACGGAGGCGTTCCGGATCGCGGACGATATCCTCCGCCAGGGCGTGCAGGGCATCACCGACCTGATCACTGTCCCCGGTCTCGTGAACCTCGACTTCGCGGACGTGCGCACGATCATGCGCGATGCGGGTTCGGCGCTCATGGGCATCGGTACTGCGTCCGGTGACACGCGCGCCGCCGATGCAGCGAACGCAGCCGTGTCGTCACCGCTTCTCGAGACAACGCTCGACGGAGCCACCGGAGTGCTGCTCAACATCACGGGCAGCTCGAACGTCGGCCTCTTCGAGGTCAACGAGGCGGCGGAGGTCGTTACCGGCCACGCCGATCCGAACGCGAACGTGATCTTCGGCGCCGTGATCGACGAGTCGATGGGTGACGAGGTGCGGGTCACGGTGATCGCGACCGGGTTCGGCGGCCGGCCTCGCCGCCGTCGGGTCGAGGCGCCGGGGGCGATTGCCCCGTCCGCGTCGGAGCGCCGGTTCGAGAAGCAGACGAGCTCCGATTCCGAGATCGAGATCCCGAGCTTCCTGCGCGAAGACTGAAAACTTCCTTTCCCCTGGACGGACGCTTGGTGCGAAACCGCGGGGTCAGGTCTTCTTCGTTCCACTCCGTGAGCGGTCACGGCAGCCACAAGCGTGGATCGACGTGGAACGAAGAAGACCTGACCCCTGCCCGTCGCACGCTAGAGTCGCACCGTGAGCGTTGCCGGTCTAAAGCAGACGCCCTTGCACGACCGTCATGTCGCGCTCGGTGCCCGCATGGTTCCCTTCGCCGGCTGGGAGATGCCCGTCCAGTACGACGGAGTGATTCCCGAGCACCTTGCCGTGCGCCGCGACCGTGGAGTCTTCGACGTTTCGCACATGGGACAGTTCCACGTTGAAGGCCCAAGGCAGGCCGAGTTGCTCCAGAGCCTGCTCTCGAACGATCTTTCGCGCCTCGCGGACGGCGAGGCGCAATACACGCTGCTGACGAACGACAGCGGCGGAATCGTCGACGATCTGATCGCGTATCGGCTCGGGCCGTTCCACACGCTTCTCGTCGTGAACGCCGGAAATCGTGAAACCGCCTACACCTGGCTCAAGGAGCGCGAGATCTCCGGCACCGAGGTGCGCGACGCGTCCGACGAGTACGCGCTCCTCGCCGTGCAAGGCCCGACTGCGCTTTCCTCACTCGACCTCGCTGATGGGCCTCCGTTTACGCACTCGATGGGTGAGGTCTTCGGCGTCGAGGTGATGATCTGCCGCACGGGGTACACCGGCGAGCAGGGCGTCGAGTTGATGTGCCCGGCCGAGGACGCGGTCGACCTCTGGGATGCGATCGTTGCGACGGGAACGACCCCGTGCGGCCTCGGAGCTCGCGACACCCTCCGGCTCGAGGTGTGTTACCCGCTGCACGGCAACGACATCACCGGCGAGACCGATGCGATCTCGGCCGGCCTCGGCTGGACCTGCGCGCTCGAAA
Organism: Thermoleophilia bacterium; assembly: GCA_043730975.1. Lineage (GTDB taxonomy): Bacteria > Actinomycetota > Thermoleophilia > Gaiellales > Gaiellaceae > Gaiella. The sequence continues at coordinate 4,798 of JAYTJO010000619.1, forward strand.
AGGAGTTTTCCGGCGTCGCGCAGTTGCGCCGGATCAGGGAGGCAGGGCCGGCGAGCAAGCTCGTTGCGTTCGTGATGGACGAGAAGGCTGTGCCGCGACAGGGCATGCCGTTCGTCGGAGGCGGCACGGTAACGTCGGGAACGCATTCGCCGATGCTGGATGTCGGGATCGGGATGGGCTACGTTCCGAGCGCTCTCGCGAGCCCCGGCACGGAGATCGCCGTCGACGTCCGCGGTAAGCCGAAGCAGGCGCACGTTGTGGAGAAACCGATCTACGTGAAGGAGGAGAGGTAAGTGGCAGGTGCGGAGACGTATCCGGAGGATCTGAAGTACCACCCCGAGCACGACTGGGCGCGGATCGATGGCGACGAGGCGGTGCTCGGGATCACGTGGTGGGCCCAGGACGCGCTCGGTGAGCTCGTGCACTTCGAGGCACCGGCTGTTGGGGACACGGCGGTCAAGGACGCGGCCTACGGTGAGGTCGAGTCGGTCAAGGCCGTCTCTGATGTGATCTCGCCCCTGTCCGGCGAGATTCTCGAGGTCAACGAGAAGGCAGTCGAGGAGCCCGAGTCGATCAACGAGGATCCGTACGGAGAGGGCTGGCTCATCCGCATCCGCCTCTCCGATCCGACAGAGCTCAACGATCTCCTCAACGTGGAGGCGTACCGGGTCGTTGTGGCAGAGCAATGACCGCCGGGTACCTCTCGCTCACCGAGCAGGATCGTGACGAGATGCTCGCGGCGATCGGCGTCTCGTCCGTCGACGATCTGTTCGAGCAGATCCCCGAGCCCGTCCGTTTTGCGGGTGAGCTGAATGTCCCGCCCGCGCTCAGCGAGTCGGAGCTCGTGCGGTACTTCGAGGAGCTCGCGGCCAGGAACGTCCACACCGGTGTCGAGCTGTCGTTCCTCGGTGCCGGGATCTACGACCACTACGTTCCCGCGATCGTCGACACGATCCTGCAGCGCGGAGAGTTCCTGACGGCCTATACGCCGTACCAGCCCGAGATGAGTCAGGGAGTCCTGCAGGCGATCTTCGAGTACCAGACGGCGATCTGTGAGCTCACCGGCATGGACGTATCGAACGCGTCCGGGTACGACGGTTTCACGGTCGCCGCCGACGCCTGTTACATCGCGAAGCACGCCACGGGCCGGACGAAGATCGTCCTCGCCGAGACGCTCAATCCCCAGGTGCGCGAGGTCGTCAAGACGTACGCGCCCGGGTTCGACCTCGAGGTCGTGGAGGTCGCCCACACGGACGGTGTCACCGACCCGGAGCGCGTCGCCGCCGCCGCCGAGGGCGCGGCAGCGGTCATCTTCCCGCAGCCGAACTTCTTCGGCTGCCTCGAGGACGCGCCCGCGCTCGCGGCAGCTGCTCGCGAGGCGGGAGCGCTCGCTGTCGCGCATGTCGACCTGACGTCGCTCGGCATTCTCGAGGCGCCCGGCGTCTACGGTTGCGACATGGCGATCGGCGAGGGCCAGAGCGTCGGCAACGCTCAGAGCTACGGCGGCCCGCACTACGGATTCCTGGCTGCCCGCACCGACTTCATCCGGCGGATGCCAGGCCGGATCGTCGGGCAGACGACCGATCTCGACGGCGACCGTGGCTTCGTGCTGACGCTGCAGACGCGCGAGCAGCACATCCGCCGCGAGAAGGCGACGTCGAACATGACGACCAACCAGACGCTGCTTGCGCTCGGTGGCCTCGTCACGCTTGCCTGGCTCGGGCCGCAGGGACTTCGTGAGCTCGGGGAGACGTGCATGTCGCTCGCTGGCTACGCGAGGGAGCGAATTGCGCTTCCGGTCGCGTTCGAGCAGCCGTTCTTCAAGGAGGTTGCGTTCCGCACGCCGCGTCCCGCGCGCGACGTCGTCCGTGACGCCCGCGCGATGGGAGTGCATCCCGGCTACTGCCTCGGGCGCGACTACGAGGGCATGGACGACGTCATCCTCGTCGCGCTGACCGAGAAGCGAACGCCTGTAGACGTCGACCGACTCGCCGACGTGCTCGGGGAGGTGTGCGGCTAGTGCGGCCCCGCCGTGCCATCCGTCGATCTGCCCCCGTCGCTTGTCACGGTCGTAGCCGCTCCCGGGACAGGCATTCGCCAGTCCCCTACGGGGATCTGCGCAATGTGACGAGGAGTGGATCCCGATGGAGCTGATCTACGAGAAGAGCCAGGCAGGTCGGCGTGCAGGGCGGGTGCCGAGCTACGACCTGCCCCTACCCGAGGTGCCGGCCGCGCTTGCGCGCACGACGCCACCGAGACTGCCGGAGCTGGCGGAGAACGAGATCGTGCGCCACTTCACGAACCTCGCCGATCGCAACTTCGGGGTTGACACCGGCTTCTACCCGCTCGGTTCCTGCACGATGAAGTACAACCCGCGCGTCAACGAGCGCGTTGTCGCATTGCCCGGGTTCGCGAACCTTCATCCCCACCAGGACGACGACGGCGCGCAGGGTGCGCTCGAGCTGATGTGGGAGCTGCAGGAGATCCTCGCCGAGGTGGCGGGCCTCCCGGCGGTCACGCTGCAACCGGCCGCTGGCTCGCAGGGGGAGCTCACCGGGCTGATGCTGATGCGTGCCTACTTCGCCGATCGCGGCGAAGGCGAGCAGCGCGACACGATCATCACGGCCGACACCGCGCACGGCACGAATCCGGCGAGCGTGACGATGGCCGGATACAAGCTCGAGAAGGTCGCAACGACCGAGCGCGGCAATCTTGATCTCGACGACCTGCGCGCGAAGGTGAACGAGCGCACAGCAGGATTGATGCTGACGAATCCATCCACGGTCGGCCTGTTCGACGAGGGCATTGCCGAGGTGGCGGACATCTTCCACGAGCAGGGAGCGCTCCTGTATTACGACGGAGCGAACCTCAATGCCATCGTGGGCCGGTCGCGGCCCGGCGACATGGGCTTTGACATCGTCCACTACAACCTCCACAAGACGTTCTCGCAGCCCCACGGCGGCGGCGGCCCCGGTGGTGGGCCGGTCGCCGTGCGCGCCGATCTGGAGGCGTTCCTGCCCTCACCACAGGTCGTGCGCGACGGAGATGCATTCCGCCTCGATCGCGATCGTCCCAAGTCGATCGGCCGCGTGCGCGGCTTCGCGGGCCCGTTTGGGGTGTTCGTGCGCTCGTACGCCTACATGCGCGCGTACGGCCCGGATCTGCAGGCGATGTCCGAGACGGCGGTGCTGAACGCGAACTATCTCCTCGCCGAGTTGAAGGACGACTACGAGGTCGCCTACGACCGCCTCTGCATGCACGAGTTCGTGCTTTCCGCCCGGGCGCTGAAGAAGGAGTACGGGGTCACGGCACTCGATATCGCGAAGAGGCTGATGGACTACGGCGTCCACCCGCCGACGATCTACTTCCCGCTGGTCGTTCCCGAGGCGCTGATGATCGAGCCGACAGAGACCGAGCCGAAGGAGCGGTTGGACGCATTCATCGCGGTGATGAAGACGATCGCTCGCGAGGCGGCGGAGAACCCGGAGTTGCTGAAGGGTGCGCCGCACTCACGGCCTGTTCGCCGGCTCGACGAGGTGAAGGCGGCGAAGGTACCGATCGTCAAGCATGCGTTTGCGGAAAGAGTGCCGACCGGCGCGTAGCCCCCTGACGAGTAGCTAGGTTCATAAAGTGGAAGCGCTCGCCCGTCTGACGATCCGCGCCCGCTGGGCCATCGTCGTCCTGTGGTTGCTCCTGACCGTCGCCGGCGCGATCGCCGCCGGGAAGCTCGCGGACCGGTGGTACCAGCAGTTCTCGATCCCCGGCTATAGCGCCTACGAGGCGAACCAGCGCACGCTCGACCAGTTCGGCACGGGGCGCCAGTACCCGATGGTGCTCGTCTTCAGCGTCGAGGACGGTGACATCCGCGCACAGACCGGCATCGAGGCTGCGATCGCCGCAGGCGCCGGCGTCAACGAGGGCTCCCGCGTGAACTCGTGGTTCGAGTCGAAGGACGACGCGTTCGTCTCGGAGGACGGGAAGACGATGTTCGCTCACGTCTACGCGGCAGGTGAGCCGACGTTCACGACGCTCCTGCCCGTGGAAGAGACGCGTGAGGCGGTCGCGGCGAGCGTTCCCGAGGGCGTGACCGCCAACGTCACCGGCGTGGACGCGATCATCCAGTCCCAGGGCGAGGCCGGAGGTCCGAGCGTCCTCATCGAGGTGCTCCTCGGTGGCATCGGTGCGCTCGTCATCCTGCTCTTCGTCTTCGGCACCCTGCCTGCCGTGCTGATGCCGCTGGTCGTCGCGGTCACGTCCATCCTGACCACGTTCCTCTGCGTTCTCGCGCTCACGTACATCACCGACGTTTCGCTCGTCGTGCAGTTCCTCGTCGCGCTCGTCGGGCTCGGGATCTCGATCGACTACTCGCTGTTGATGATTTTCCGTTTCCGCGAGGAGATGGATAGGGGGCTCTCGGTCGACGACGCGCTCGTCGAGACGATGCAGCACGCCGGGCGGTCGGTGATCGTCTCGGGCACGACGGTCGCGATCGGCCTCGTCAGCATGCTGCTGATCCCGCTTCCGTTCATTCGCTCGATCGGCCTCGGAGGGCTGCTCATCCCGCTCGTCTGCGTGCTCTCGTCCATCACCCTGACCCCGGCGCTGCTGCGCCTGCTCGGCCCGAAGATCAACCGCTACCGCGTGATGCCGAAGCGCCTGCTCACGCGCGACGACGCGGAGGCCGGGTTCTGGGTGCGTTGGGCGGGGATCGTCGCGAAGAGGCCACTCGTCGTCTTCCTAGCGGGCATGGCGGTGGTGATTCTGTTGTTCATCCCCGCTTCGCAGATCAACCCGGGCGATGCCGAGATGGCGCGGCAGCCGGCGGCAGGTGATGCCGACGCTGGACGGCAGGCGCTGACCGACGCAGGGATTACGGCGGGCGTCTTCAAGCCGTTCGCCGTTCTCGTCGAGGGCACGTCGGATCAGGCCAAGCTGGACGCGATCGCAGCGGCCGTGGCCGACGCAGAGGGGATCGAGGCGGTCACGGCGCCGACGGGTGACTCCTGGCGCACCGCCGACGCTGCGCTGATCGACGCGTTCCCGAAGGGCGACAGCTCGTCAATCGAGAACCGTGATGTGATCTCGAACCTCCAGGACAAGGTTCTGCCCGCCGCCGCCGTTGCGGCCGGCGCGGGGGTGGACGCGACGCTCGGAGGAGCCGCCCCCGAGGAACGCGATTTCGTCCACGCCGTGTACGGAAACTTCCCCTGGGTCTTGCTGGTCGTGGTGATACTCACCTTCATCCTCCTCGCGCGCGCGTTCCGCTCCGTCGTCTTGCCGCTGAAGGCCGTGATCCTGAACCTGATCTCGCTCGCCTGTGCGTACGGCGTCGTCGTCTTCATCTTTCAGCAGGGCCACGGCAGCGAGGCGATCTGGAACGTGCAGGCGACGGGCGTTGTCCTCGCGTGGGTGCCGTTGATGATCTTCGCGTTCCTGTACGGGATCTCGATGGACTACGAGGTGTTCATGATCACGCGGATCCGTGAGTCCTACGACGAGACCGGCAACACGACCGAGGCGGTCTCACTCGGCCTCGCCCGCACCGGCAAGCTCGTCACGAGCGGCGCGGGCGTGCTCATGTTCGCGTTCTTCGCCCTCTCAACCGGCCCGGGCATCGACATCAAGCTGTTCGGCATCGGCCTTGCCGCCGGGGTGATCATCGACGCGACGCTGATCAGGCTGCTCCTCGTGCCGTCGTCGATGCAGCTGCTCGGTCGCTGGAACTGGTGGCTGCCGAAGTGGATGGCTACCGTGTTGCGGACGACACCGAGCCCGCTCCAGCCGCGAGCGACAGCGCCGCAGCCGCAGACCGATCCCTGATCACAACCGCCGGTGACAGGCTTCAGCTGTCTCCCGGGTTTCGTCGGTCATGCGGACGTCACCCTTCCACCGTGGGGCAGAATTGGCATCGGGTGTCTGCTGGCGTAGGATCGCTCAATGAGCCGAGTGGGGGTTTCGGTCGGAGCGGTCGCCGTCCTTGTGTGCGCTGTTTTCATGGCGTCGGCGTTGTCTGCTGGAACGGAGGCGACGAGATCGTCTAGCTCGCAGGGGAGGATCGCCTTCAGCAGCGATCTCGGGGTCTACGTGATGAACGCTGACGGCAGCGGGAAGCGGAACCTGACCCGGAACAAGGAGAGCAGCGACGGCCCTGTCTGGTCGCCGGACGGCCGCAAGATCGCCTTCATGATCGACGTCGACGACGGCAACCGCGAGGTCTACGTGATGAACGCTGATGGCAGCGGCCAGCGGAACCTGACGCGCAACAAGGACTGGGACTATGGCCCTGTCTGGTCGCCGGACGGCCGCAAGATCGCCTTCGTGAGAGGCTGGCTCGACGACCACCAAGAACCAACCCACGAAGAGGTCTACGTGATGAACGCCGACGGCAGCGGCCAGCGGAGGCTGACGCGGAACAAGGTCAACGACGAGTTCCCTGTCTGGTCGCCGGACGGCCGCAGGATCGCCTTCGTGAGAGGCGAGTTTCTCATGAACCGAAACGAACCAGACATCTACGAGGTCTATGTGATGAACGCTGATGGCAGCGGCCAGCGGAACCTGACCCGGAACAAGGCGAACGACGACTACCCTGCCTGGTCGCCGGACGGCCGCAGGATCGCCTTCAGCAGCGATCGCGACGGCAACTACGAGGTCTACGTGATGAACGCCGACGGCAGCGGCCAGCGGAGGCTGACGCGGAACAAGGCCGACGACTACTCCGCTGCCTGGTCGCCCGTACCGTAACGGCTGCGGCACGGCACCTGACCTCTGCCGAACTCGTGTTCTGCGAGGCGTAATACCAGCGCGAGGTGCGTGGGAGGCTAGGCCCGAACGGGACGCGGTTCCGCAGCAAGCTGCCCGCACGCAGCCGCGATGTCGCGGCCGCGCGTCAGGCGTACCGTGGCCGGGATCCGCGCGCGATCCAGCACGTGCTTGAACGCTGCGATCGCGTCCCGTGACGAGCCGCCGTACATCCCGGTCGGGTTGTACGGAATCAGGTTCACCTTGAAGGTCTTCTCGTCGAGGATCGCGGCGAGCTCCGCTGCGTGCCGCGGCGTGTCGTTGACGCCTGCGAGCATGACGTACTCGATGTAGACCTTGCGATGTCGGAGCTCGTAGTAGCGGTGCAGTTCCGCGAGGACGTCGGCGAGCGGGTAGCGGTCGTTCACCGGCATCAGCTGGGAACGCAGGGACGGACTCGCTGCGTGGAGGGAGAGCGCGATCCGGATCGGCTCCTCGACCTCGTCGATGAACCTCGTCAAACCCGGCAGCCAGCCGACCGTGGAGATGGTCGTGCGGCGCGGCGTCACGCCGACATCCGGCAGCCGTCTGGCGGCTGCGATCACGTTGTCGACGTTCATCAGCGGTTCGCCCATCCCCATAAAGACGCAATTGGTCAGCGGCGATGCGCCGCCGCCGTGTGACGGGTAGATCGTGTTACGCGGCTTTGGCGCCCTACCGCGGTCGATCTCCTCGAGGCGCCGGAAGTGGAGCGCCTGGTCGAGGATCTCCGATGTCGTCAGGTTGCGGCCGAATTGCATCGTCCCCGTGGCGCAGAACGTGCACGTGAGCGGGCAGCCGGACTGAGAGGAAACACAGATCGAACGTCGCCCATCGCGGTAGCGCATCAAGACCGCTTCCACGGGATGCCCGTCGTGGGTGTGGAAGAGCGTCTTGACCGTGCCGTCCTTCGCCTGCTGCTCCTCGCTGACGGTGAGCGTCGAGAACGGAACGTTGGCGCTCAGGCCTTCGCGCAGCGCGGCCGGCACGTTGCTCATCGTGTCGTATCCCGTCGCGCCACGCGCTGCCCACTCCCAGACCTGCCGGGCGCGGTACGCGGGCTGGCCGGAATCGGAAAGGTGGGTCTCGAGGAGGGCCAGGTCCATCCACGGAGGGTAGCCGTGCTTCCGCGGTGCACCGTCAGCGTGTGCAGAATGGGCAGCCGTGATCGATCGTCGCTCCGACACCGTCACGCGACCGACCGCAGGCATGCGCGCCGCAATCGCGGCGGCGGAGGTCGGCGACGAGCAGATGCGCGAGGACCCCTCGGTCAACGAGCTGCAGGAGCGGGCTGCAGCTTTGCTCGGCCAGGAGCGGGCGCTCTTCCTACCGACGGCGACGATGGCGAACCAGATCGCGCTCAAGCTGCACAGCCGCCCGGGCGACGTGCTGATTGCGCACGAGCACTCCCACATCCTTACGTATGAGTTCGGCGGCGCCGCGGTGCATGCCGGATTGATCACGGTCGGGCTTCCGGGAGCCGCCGGCAGGCTTACGGCGGCCCAGGTCGCGGCCGCTGCCGGGAGCGCCCAGGACGTGGTCGATCAGCGGCCCGCGGTGCTCGTCGTCGAGAACACCCACAACATCGCGGGGGGTCGCGTGTGGCCGCTCGACGAGCTCGACGCCGTCGTCGGTGCGGCTCGGGCCGGTGGACTTGGCGTGCACATGGACGGAGCGCGGCTGATGAACGCGGCGGTCGCACTCGGGGTGCCGGCCGCCGCCATCGGGTCACGGGTCGACACCGTGACGCTCTGCCTCTCGAAGGGGCTTGGCTGCCCACTCGGCGCCATTCTTGCCGGGCCCACCGACCTGATCGCAGCGGCGTGGCGTCAGAAATTCCTGTTCGGCGGTGCGATGCGACAGGCGGGGATCATTGCCGCGGGCGCGCTCTATGCACTCGATCACCACGTCGAGCGACTGGCGGTCGACCACGAGCGCGCGCGACGACTCGCGGAGGGATGGCACGCAGCGGGTCTCCCGGTCGAGCTCGATCGCGTCGAGACGAACTTCGTCCAGATCGACACGTCGCGTCTTGACCTCTCCCAGGGCGAGACGATCGCCACGCTTCGGGAGGCCGGGATGGCGCTTTCACCGACGCTCGGCGACTCGCACATCCGTGCCGTCACGCACCTCGACCTCGACGACGCGGACATCGACCGTGCGCTCGAGATCGTTCCTGAAACACTCGGAGCCTACGCCCATGCTTGAGGAGCGAGTCACCTCGACTCTCGGCCGGCTGCTCGCTACGGCCCAGGCGGATCAGCGGATGCCTTCCGTATCGGCGTGCGTCTTCCGCGACGGTGAGATTGTCTGGGAGAGCGTCCTCGGTGTGGCCGATGTGGCCACGTCGCGTCCCGCAACGGCGAATGACGTCTATCGCATCGGCTCGATCACGAAGACCTTCACGGCAGTGCTCGTGATGCAGCTCGTCGACGCAGGGCGGCTCGAGCTCGACGCGCCGATGCGGATGTACCTCCCCGAGGCGCCGGTCGGGCCGACGATGCGGATGGCGCTCAGCCACCTCACGGGACTCCAGCGGGAGCCGCCCGGCGAGATCTGGGAGTCGATGAAGCCGCCCTCGCGCGAGGAGCTGATCGCAGGGCTCGAGGATGCCGAGCTCGTTCTCCGACCAGCCGAGCAGTGGCACTACTCGAACCTCGTCTTCGCCCTGCTCGGCGAGATCGTGATGCGGACGGGTGGCGCACCGTACGAAGAGCTGCTGCAAAAGCGCATCCTCGACCCACTCGAGCTGCGGCGGACGAGCCTGCGTCCCGACGAGCCGAAGGCGAGTCCCTACTACGTCGACCCCTACACGGACACGGTGCGTGATGAGCCCGATCCGGAGGTGACCGACACGACTGCCGCGGCAGGATGGCTCTGGTCGACGGCTGCCGACCTCGCCCGGTGGGGGACGTTTCTCGCCGACGGCGACGACGCGGTACTTCCGAAGGCGACGCTCGACCTGATGTCGCGCGTCCGCACGATGGCCGACGAGCGCAACTGGAGCATGGGGTGGGGGCTCGGGCTCGAGCTGCTCCGCCGGGGCGAGCGGGTCTTCGTCGGACACGGCGGCGCAATGCCTGGGTTCCTCGCAGGGCTCGTCGTCGATCGTGGCGAGCGCACCGGGGCGGCGGTGCTCATTAACACGGGTGCGAACGCCGATCCGATTGCGCTCTCGCTCGACCTGCTCGTCGCAACGCTCGATGGAGAGCCGCGGGCACCGGCGCTCTGGTCGCCGGCCACCGAGCCGCCGGCCGAGCTCGACGGGATGCTCGGATCGTGGTGGACGGAGGGGGAGGAGATGATCCTGTCGCTCCGCGGCGGTCGCTTCCAGGCAGAGCTCCGGGGTGCCCCGCCGGGGCGCACGGTCTCGTTTTTCGAGCCCACGGGTGCCGACCGGTGGCATGTCGTCGAGGGGCGCGAGCGCGGGGAGCTGCTGCGCGCCGTCCGTGACGAGAACGGTTCGATCGCGAAGCTGTACTTCGCGACGTACCCGTTGACGCGGGTACCGTCGACGTTCGGTTAGACCCTAGCCGTCCCCAGCGACGAAGAACATCGTCGCGACTCCGATGTACGCCGCGATCAGGATCGCGCCGC
>JAYTJO010000620.1:0-2292 GCA_043730975.1 Thermoleophilia bacterium
GAGGCGATCCTGGACGTTGGGGACGTGATGGTCGTCTCCGACACACGCCTTGCCGAGGCGGCGGCCTCGATCGGTATCGAAGCTCTCGTGCCCGCCGAGACGTAGCGCGGGTACGCTCGCCCTGTGAGCGAGGGGCCACCCAAACCCGGAGCAATCGCCGACGCCGAGGCGCTCAGCGGCTCGGATGACGCACAGACGAGGGTTCGTGCGTGGTGGCGCCTCGTGCCGCGGGTGCTGACGCGACCAAGGGAGGTCTTCATCGCGCTCCGTGAGGATGACGAGACCGACGTCGACGCCCGCTCCGAGCCGATTCTCGCGATCGTCATCGTCGCCGGGATGGCAGCGATGCTGTTGACACCGGCGTGGGGGACACTCCTCGACGAGGAATCGCTCGACTGGATCGTGCTTGCCGTCGTCACCTTCATCGGCGGACTGCTCTACGGGGCCTTCGGGTACTTCCTGCTCGGGTTCGTGGTCTGGCTTGGAGCCCGCGGCGTCGGCGTCGATACCAGGGCCCGCAAGGCACGACATATCGTCGCCTTCGCCGCGCTTCCCCTCGCCCTCTCGATCCTGATCACGGTGCCCGCAATCGTGCTCGCCTTCGAGACCGACTGGTTCAGGACAGGCGGTGTGGACGATGGCGCAGGGCGAGTGAGTGTCCTCTCGATCGGCCTCGCGTGCGCGATCTGGTCGTTCGGGCTTCTCGCGATCGGACTGAGGACGACCTTCGTGCTCCCGTGGCGCGGCGTCATCGGTGCGCTCGCGCTCGCTGCGGTTCTCGTCGGTGCGCTTGCCGTCCTGCCGACCGCCTTGTAGCGGCGATTTCTGCGGCCCGAGGGTATGGGCGCCGGCGGCGTGGGTGTTCCACGACCTGCCGGTTGCCACCATCCCCAATGCGAGTGATCGTTGATCCCCCCGGGTGGGGGAGAGTGGCGCAATCCGAAATCCTCGATGGTTCGGTGACCTCGAGGGCGACTCGCTCCCGACCTGCGGAAGGCGCACTGCGATGGCGGCAACTCTCCACGGCACGATAGGACGGGCGCTCACCGCCCTCGTCCTCGCGCTTCTCGGCGGTCTCGTGGTCGTCGCCGTTCTCCCCGACCTTGCGGTACCGCTCGAGCCCGTTGAAGCCCCGTGGTGGCTTGTCGGGATTGCTTTCATGCTCGCCGAGACCTTCGTCTATCTCACGCGAGAAAGGGTGAGCGTCGCTGCGCTCTCCCCGCACGCTGCCATCCTCGGAGTCGCACTGTTCCTCGTCGATCCAGCCGGGCTGTTCGCCGCGCAGCTCGCCGGAGTGGTGATGGTTCTCGTCGCGGTCGGCGTCGGGCGTCGGGAGGCTCTGATTCGGCTAGGCACGACGACGGGCGTCACGGCGCTCGCGCTCGCCATCTTCCTCGCGATCGGGGCCGTCGCCGATCTGTCGGGGCATGTCGGTTGGCTCGCGGCCGCCATTGCCGTCACGACGGCGACGGCAGCTCCCCTCATCGTCTCGCAGATCGACCGGCGCGTGCACGACGAGCACGAGCAAGAGGTCTCGCCGCATGCCAACTGGTTGATAGTGCTCGGTGCAACGGCCAGCGTCGGCCTCTCGATTGTGGTTCTCGAGCTCGTCCGGCTCGGCCGTCCGTCGCACGCCCTCTTTTTGATCCTGCCATTCCTCTCCTGCGCCGCCGCAGTCTGGGCCACAACGTCCGAGCACCGGAGGCTCGCCAGCCTTCGGCACCTCGCGGACGCGATTCGTCGAGCACACGAGGCGCCAGGCCGCGACGAGAGCGTGCTCGAGCTGCTCGAGGCTCCGCGCGCACTCGTCGGCGCCGACGTTGCCTGGATCGCCCTCTTGCCCCGAAACGACTCGGAGTCCGTACAGGTCGCCTCGACGGGTCCGGACGGAGTCGTTCCTCTCAGGGCCTGCACGCTGCGGCGTGACCGGGCCTCAGGCATTCGCGCGGAAGCCGATCGTGAAGGGCTACGGGAGGTGCTCGGGACCGACGCCGCCGACAGTCTCCACGGCCTGATGGTCGATCTCGGTCTCCGGCGCGCAATCTCCATTCCCCTGCGTGGGGAGTCGGGAATGAACGGGCTGCTCCTCGTCGGGAGCCGCGTGATGACGGCCGCGGGCTACCGGACGGAGGACCTGAAGTTGCTCGAGACGTTTGCAGGAAATGCCGCCGTGATGCTCGAGAACGATCGCCTCGAGCGCTCCATCAGCGACCTCAGTGCGCTCAAGGAGCAGTTCCATCGCCAGGCCCATCATGATGCCCTCACGTCGCTCCCGAACCGTGTGCTCTTCAC
>JAYTJO010000621.1:0-4790 GCA_043730975.1 Thermoleophilia bacterium
GGGGTCGAGCACCGTGGCACCGCCGAGCGTCGTCTCTCCCCGCAGGACAACGCGGTCGCCGCGCGCCGCGACGACGGGAGCCTCGAGCCGTAGCTGCGCCAGGCGGCCACCAACGCGAGCCACCCGGGCCGCGATACGGGATGTCCCGTGATGGACGGAAACGCGCGCGCCGTTGTCGATCGGTGCGAGCTCCTCGAGCTCGACATCGAGGCGATACGAGATCGGGTACGCGTTCGGCGCTACGAGCGCGTCGCCCCGGTGGAGCTCGCTTCGCTCGATACCCGGGATCCCGAGCGCCACACGCTCGCCGGCGGTCGCGCGCTCCACCGGCGCGTCGTGCACCTGCACCGATCGCACGCGCACCTCGCCCCCGCGTGGAGCAATCCGCAGCGTGTCGCCCTCGGCGATCGTTCCCGACCACAGCGTCCCGGTGGCGATCGTGCCGATCCCGCGAAGCGTGAAGACGCGATCGACGTAGAGCCGCGCAAGACCATCTGCATCGCGGGCGGGCGCGGTATTGGCGACCCTGGCAAGCGCTTCCCGGAGATCGTGGAGCCCGGCTCCCGTCTTGGCGCTCACCGCAACGACCTCGACGCCCGGCACGAGCTCACGCGCCTCCTCGATCCCGATCTCGAGCGTCTCCTCGTCGACGAGGTCGGCCTTCGTCACCGCGACGACACCCCGGTCGACGCCAAGCAGCCGCAGGATCGCCAGGTGCTCGAGCGTCTGTGGTCGGGTGCCCTCGGCGGCATCGATGATAAGCAGGAACATGTCGATCCCGGTCGCGCCCGCCACCATCGTGCGCACGAAGCGCTCGTGTCCGGGGACGTCGATCAGGGAGAGCCGGCGTCCGTCCGGCAGCTCGAGGGGCGCATAGCCGAGGTCGATCGAGATCCCGCGGCGTTGCTCCTCCGGGAGCCTGTCGGTGTCCTTGCCGGTGAGCGCCCGGACGAGCCACGTCTTGCCGTGGTCGATGTGCCCCGCGGTCCCGACTGTCAGCGCCATGTTGGGAGCACCTGACGCAACGACCACGCGCTGGCTGGGCGCGATGGGCGAGTGCGATGCGAGGACGCAGGGAGCTGAGAGAGATGTGCAGGTGCCAGGCCTAAGCCTGGCGCCTGCGCCGTTTCCCTCCATATCGGGGCGACCGAGGACGAAGCAGCGTGCCGCCCAGCGCGTTCAGACAGCCCGTGCTTCATTGCGTCAGGTGCTCTATGGAGGGGCGGACGCTCTCGACGCCGTCTGCGACACCGTCGCGAAGCAGCGTCACGTCGTCTGCGACGTTCAGGAGACGCCAGCCCGCAGCGGCAAGAGGAGCCGCATCTGCCGAGCGGATCGTGTGCACGCCCGCGGGGAGTCCGGCGGCATCGGCGGAGGCACGAACCCTTGCGATCGCGGCGGCGAGCACCACGCCGTCGAGATCCGGAGGCACCGGTACGTCGAGCGAGACGGAGAGATCCCACGGGCCGACGTAGAGCGCGGCAACTCCTTCCACCCGTGCAATCTCTTCGACGCAGTGCACTGCTGCAAGGGATTCGATCTGCACGATCACGGCGACGTCCTCGAGTGCGTCTCCGTCCAGGGTGAGCGCGGCTCGAATGGGGCCAAAGCCGCGCGTGCCGCGCGGGGGGTAGCGCGTGGCACTCACTGCGCTTGCCGCCTGGTCGGCGGAGTCGACGTTGGGAACGACGATGCCGTGCGCCCCGAGATCGAGCACCCGCCCGATCGCAGTCGGATCATTCGCGAGTAGCCGAACGACAGGAGCTGCGCCACGCGCCTCGATCGCAGGGAACAGCGTCGGTAGGTCTCCGTCGGAGACGAGTCCGTGCTGAAGGTCGAGGACGACGTAGTCGACACCACCGGAAGCAAGGAACTCGGCTGCACCCGGGCCCGGCAGGGAACACCACGCGCCGACGAGAGTCTCGCCCGCACGAAGTCTCGCCGCGAGGCCCCTACGGGTCATTGCGCCCGGGCCGCCGACACGGCCGCTGCAACCTCGTCGACCTCGCGGTCGGTGAGCGCTCGGACATCGAGGAGCAGGCGACCGTCACGGACGATCCCCACGACCGGGGGCTCGCAGGCGCGAAGAGGGTCGAACAACTCCTCCTCGATCGCGCAGGCGTAGCTCGGCAGCTCGGCGAGCGGCAGTGCGCCACCGCCAGCTCGGGCGACGGTCTCCTCGACCTCGCCCCCGACGAGCGACGCCAGGCGCTCCGCGCGTGCCCGCACCGAGGCGATCGGCTCATCGAGCATCCGCAGCACCGGAATCTCGGCGCGCGCCCGAGCAGGGTCGAGCGCGAGCGCGAGCGTCCCCTCGAGCGCCGCGAGCGTGAGCTTGTCTGCCCGCAGGGCCCGTTGCAGCGGATGCCGGCGCAGGCGCTCGATCAGATCTGCGCGGCCGACGAGGATTCCTGCCTGCGGCCCGCCGAGCAGCTTGTCGCCCGAGAAGCACACGAGATCGGTCCCGGCGGCAAGGCTCGCGGCGGCGGTCGACTCGTCCCCGATCGCCGAGAGCGCTCCCGAGCCGAGGTCATCGACAAGTGGGAGACCCGCCTTCTTCGCGATCACGGCGAGCTCGCCGAGTGCCGGCTGCTCGGTGAAGCCGATGACACGGAAGTTCGCCTGGTGGACGCGGAGGATGAGTGCGGTGTCCGGGCCGATCGCGCGCTCGTAGTCGGATGCGCGCGTGCGGTTGGTGGTTCCCACCTCGACGAGCCGTGCACCGGAACGTGCCAGCACATCGGGGATTCGGAACCCGTCGCCGATCTCGATCAACTCGCCACGCGAGACGAGCACCTCACGGCCCTCGGCGAGTGCGGCGAGTGCGAGCATCACGGCAGCCGCGTTGTTGTTGACGACGAGCGACGCCTCGCCGCCGATGATCTCGCGCAACAGAACAGTGAGGTGGTCCTGGCGCGACCCGCGGGCGCCTGCGTCGAGGTCGTACTCGAGGTTCGAATAGTTGCCGCCCACCTCGACGACGCGATCGAGCGCGGCCTGCGCCAGCGGCGCGCGCCCGAGGTTTGTGTGGATCAGAACGCCGCTCGCGTTGAGCACGCGCCGCAACGACGGTCGGGCTGCCGCTGAAATTTCTGCGAGCGTCGCCGTGACGAGGTCGCCTGGATCACGTCCTTCCCGGATCGCGACACGCGCGCGCTCCAGCGTCACACGCGCGGCCGCGACGACCAGCGGGTGGGACGCATCGGCAAGCCGGGGATCGGCGACCAGACGGTCGACCGAGGGAAGCGTTCGAAGCGAAGGGGCCATGCCCCAAGTCTAGGTGGATGGGTGAGGCGCCAGCCTCACCCGCGGGTCTCCGACCTGCGCCGAGGCACCGTCCGCGACGCAGAACGCCAAGCGGGTGAGGCTGAAGCCTCACCCCCTTCGGACTACAGGGCCGGCAGAACCTCGGCGAGCAACGCCGTCAGCCGACCCTCCGCCTGCGCTCCCACGCGCAACACGTGCTCGGCGTCGAGCGGCTCGGGCAGGATGCCCGCCGCCATGTTGGTGACGCACGAGATCGTCAGGCAGCGGAGGCCCATGTGACGAGCTGCCAGCACCTCGGGCACCGTCGACATCCCGACGAGATCGCCACCGAGCACCCGGATCATCCTGATCTCGGCCGGGGTCTCGAAGGCGGGACCGAGCCAGGCGGCGTACACACCCTCGGAGAGGGTCTGGCCGAGACGCGCGGCCGCTTCGTGGGTGAGGGCGCGCAATGCCGGGTCGTAGGCGTTGCTCATGTCCGGGAAGCGCGGCCCCAGGGTGTCGTCGTTCGGTCCGAGAAGCGGCGAGGTTCCCTGCAGATTGAGGTGGTCGGAGACGATCACGAGATCACCGGGCCGGAGATCCTCGCGCACGCTGCCGCAGGCGTTCGTGACAACGAGCACCTCGGCACCGAGCTGCCCGAGGACGCGCACGCCGAAGACGACCTTCTCGGCGCTGTGGCCCTCATACAGATGGGCCCGGCCCTTCATCACGGCGAGCGGCACGCCGGCGAACGTCCCGATCACGAGCGTGCCCGAGTGGCCGAGCGCCGTCGAGACGGGCCACCCGGGAATCTCGCGGTACGGAATCTCGACGCCATCCTCGACGGCACCGGCGAACCCGCCGAGGCCCGAGCCGAGGATGATGGTGGCCCGCGGCACGAGCGGCGTCCGCTCGCGAATCGCGGCAACGGCGGCGTCGATCATGCCGACCCCTCGGCGACACGCGCGTCGAAGCGGGAGACGACGCAGTCCACGGCCTCGGCCGGCAAATCCGTCACGTGCACGAGGTCGAGATCCGCGGCCGAGATCAGGCCGTCCTCGAGCATTCGGTTGCGGATCCAGTCGAGCATCGGCGACCAGTACGAGGCGTCGAAGAGCACCACGGGGAAGCCTCCGATCTTGCCGGTCTGGATCAGCGTCAGCGATTCGAACAGCTCGTCCAATGTGCCGAACCCGCCGGGGAAGATGACGAACCCCTCTGCCGCTTTCACGAACATCGTCTTTCGGGCGTAGAAGTGCTTGAACGTCATCGAGAGATCGCAGTACGCGTTGAGGCCCTGCTCGTGCGCGAGCTCAATGTTGAACCCCACAGAGAGCCCGCCAGCCTCCTGGCAACCCCGGTTGGCCGCCTCCATCACGCCCGGGCCGCCACCGGTAACGACGGCGAAGTCGTCGTCGGCGAAGAGAGCGCCCGTCTCGCGAGCGAACCGGTAGGCGGAGGTCTCCTCGCCTACGCGCGCAGAGCCGAAGATCGACACCGCAGGACGGTCGATCTCCTGCACCGTCTGGAAGCCCGCGAGA
>JAYTJO010000622.1:0-2132 GCA_043730975.1 Thermoleophilia bacterium
CATCGACCGCCGCATCCAGGAGGGCAAAACCCGTCGCGAAGCAAACCGCTGCCTCAACCGCTACCTCGCCCGCAGCCTCTACAGACTCCTCGAGAACGGAGCGCCCCTGGACGCTTGACAAACATAGAAGCATCGTTCGGTCATGCGAGTCACCCCGCTTCCGCCGTCAGAGAGTTGCGATGTAGTCCTCGTAGACGATCGTTGCGATTGTGCTCACGAGGATAATCCCGAGGATCACGTTGATGGCCGTTCCGAGGCGAAACGCGATGCCGCGAGGGGCGGTGGTGCGTCGGGCGGCGATGAAAGTCATCAGCAGCCCTACGGGTGCCAGAACGATTGCTCCACCCGTGGTAGGGGCCAGCAACAGGAGAATTAGCGCCCCCGACCAGAGCGGCATGTATCGCCATTTCGCGCTGTTGACCATTTCCGGAGCATATGGGCATGGAGGCGTCTATCCCGTGAGTCTTCTCATGTGACATTCGTGAACACTGGCGCATGCAAGCGTTGTCGCATTTGCGTCACGTGAGGTGGGTGAGGCTTCAGCCTCGACCTGCACTCTGACCAGCCGCCTGCGTTCCTGTCCGTCGTTCGAGCGACTGCAGGTGAGGCTGAAGCGTCCTCACCCCGGCGATGCGCCGCATGCTGGCTCAGGCCACAGTTGCGAGCACTGGCGCAGAACGACGGGCACGAGTTCAGAGTGGGCCTGAGGGCCGAGCGACGACGTCCGCACTGTCGCTCCTCGCGTCCGTGAGGAGCGCGAATGCGAGCGCCCCCACGAGGATCGTCAGTCCTGGGCCGCCTGGGATGTGGCCCGTCAGCGCGCCGCCCGCGGCCATGCACGCAAGGGTCACAAGCGCCGCTCCGAAACCGACGAGCGAGCCCACTCGCCCACAAGCGATGACGCCCACGCCTACCGCGACGACAAGGAAGCCAATCCCCTCGAGCATGAAGCCGATTCCGCCGACGATGTCGTTCGGAACCGCGTAGTCGCCGAAGATCCCCACACAGAGTACGACGAGCCCGACGAAGACAACCCGCCTGCCTCCGCGGGTCGGACGAGCGAGCGCAAACAGGGATACCGTCACCAGCCCGAGCGCAAGGAGGTAGGCGACCCCGTACCGGTCGTAGACTGCCTCGGAGTCTCCGCCCAGCAAACCACGCTCGAACAGCCAGGGTGAGACGCTTCCCGGTACGAGTCCCGCTGCCCCGCCCGAGCCGTACGCCTCCTGGAATGCGAGCGCGAACGGCAGCGTCAACGCGATCCCCATAAGCGCCCCAAGAACGACGCCAAGCCGGGCCGGTTTGAGTCCGCCGCGTTTCGACACCACGCCCCTTCCTGGTAGGACAGTCGGGAGCGACTGTGTCAGATCTCGACCACCACTACCACCGCGCCGCGCCACGCCGTCGCCGAAGAGTCTCCCTGCTCATGTGGCGCACGCGGCGGTCGTCTCGTCGTCCGCGGTACGTCACTCCGTCCGCTGCCACCGGGCGAGTCCAAGTCCGAGGAGACGCGATAGGATCGCGCCGTGGACGAAGCACGCCTCGACGACACCGGCTCGGGCCTCGCGCCGGCCACAGAAGGGTGGTTCGTC
This sequence comes from Thermoleophilia bacterium, assembly GCA_043730975.1. GTDB lineage: Bacteria > Actinomycetota > Thermoleophilia > Gaiellales > Gaiellaceae > Gaiella. Next base: position 1,593 of record JAYTJO010000622.1, read on the forward strand.
GTCAACGTGCGGGACGCCGAATGGGTGACGTCCGGCACGTTCGGATCCGGGTGCGAGTTCGAGAGCCGCGAGCGCTCGTTCCCGCAGCTCGGGATCAACATCAGCGTCCTCGAGCCGGGCAAGCCGAACTGCCTCTATCACTCCGAATCGCTGCAGGAGGCGTTCCTCGTGCTCTCGGGCGAGTGCCGGCTGCTCGTCAACGGCGAGGAGCGACTACTCGGGCTCTGGGACTTCTTCCACTGTCCGGCTGGGGTGGAGCACGTGTTCGTGGGCGCGGGCGATGGGCCGTGCGTCGTCCTCATGGTCGGCGCACGATCCGAGGACGAGAAGGTCGTCTACCCGGTCTCGGAGCTCGCCGCGCGCTACGGCGCGAGCGCGGAGGTCGAGACGCCGGAGCCGCGAGTAGCCTACGCAGCCTTCGAACGGCCGCTGCCCGGGCGCCCCTCGTACTGGGATCAGCTTCCCTGGGCGTAACTTTTTTGCATTCGACGGCCGGAGCGATACGATCGCCCACACCGAATGAAGGAGGACGAGATGTCC
>JAYTJO010000623.1:0-3915 GCA_043730975.1 Thermoleophilia bacterium
AAAACAGGGTGTTGTAATCTTGTAACCAGTCCGGACCCGTGATAGCGTCGGCTGGATGGCCATGGTGCGATTTCGAGTTCTCGGCTCTCTCGAGGTCGAGGTCGACGGCGCCGCGGCCGAGCTCGGCGGCGCCCGTCAGCGAACTGTCTTGGCCGTCCTGCTCATGCACGCAAACGAGCCCGTCGCAACAGACCGGCTCGTCGGCGAGAGCTGGGGAGAGAGCGCCCCGGCCACGGCCACCAAGACGGCGCAGGTCTATGTCTCGCGGCTTCGCGGAGCGCTCGGAAGCGAGACGCTCACCACGACGCCCGGCGGCTACCTGCTGCGCGTGCCGCAGGGAGCTCTCGACACCGACGAGCTCGAGGAGCTCCGCGCCCGCGCGCGCGAAGCTGATCCTCGCGAGGCCGCCCGGCTGCTGCGCCAGGGCCTCGCCCTCTGGCGCGGCCCGCCGTATGCCGACCTGCGCTACGAAGAGGCGCTGCAAGCCGAGATCACTCGCCTCGAAGAGCTGCGCCTGACGACGCTCGAGGAACGCATCGAGGCCGACCTCGCCGCCGGAGAGGCGTCACAGCTCGTGCCCGAGCTCGAAGCGCTTGTCCGCGAGCACCCCCTTCGTGAGCGGTTGCGCGGATTCCTCATGCTCGCGCTCTACCGCTCCGGTCGCCAGGTGGAGGCGCTCAAGACGTACCGGCACAGCCGACAGCTCCTCGACCGTGAGCTCGGCCTCGAGCCTGGAGTCGAGCTCAGGGACATGGAGCGCGCGATCCTCGCCCATGACCCCGCGCTCGACGGCCCGCAACGGGCAATGCGACAAACGGCGCGGCGGCGCTCCGGCGCGCTCCTCGCCTCGGGAGGGGTGCTGCTGCTCGCGGCCGCGTTGACCGCGGTCCTGCTCGTCCGAGACCATAGTGGAGAGACTCCCCCAGGCGCCGGCGCCGAGGCGCTCGACCGGCAGACGGGCAAGCTCCTAGCGACCGTCTCGCTCGGCACTACACCCTCGAGCGTCGCTGTCGGAACGGGAGCGGTCTGGGTGCTCGACGCGGACGACACGACGATCTCGGTGATCGACCCGGAGACGCGGTCGCTCGAGGGTGTTTTCAGCACGTCTTCCACCCCGACCGACCTCGCCGCAGGTGCCGGGGCGCTCTGGATCGGGAACGCGTTTCGCAAGCTCCCGTTCTCGCAGACGAGCTACCCGGAAAGCGTCTCGCGCCTCGATCCGGAGACGCGCGTCGTTGTTGCCACGATTCAGCTTCCTCGTCCTCCCAGCGTCGTTCGGTACAACGCGGCGTCACCGTTCCCCTGGCTGCTGGAGCACATCGCGGTGACAAGCGATGCGGTCTGGGTGGTCGGCGCCGACCTGGGCGTCTACCGGATCGACCCGCGAACCAACCAGCGTGTCGGCGGCCGGGTGAAGGGCGTCGACGCGGTGGGCATCGCCGCCGGAGGCGGTGGCGTCTGGGTGATCGAGTTTGGGGACGCCCGAATTGCGAAGATCGATCCGCGCACGAACACGATCACGCAGAGGATCCCGGTCGCGTCTGAAGGCCTCAGCTCGATCGCCGTTGGCGCCCGTGACCTTTGGGCGGCGGACCCGTTCGGTGGCCTCGTGTGGCGTATCGACCCCGGCCTGAAGCTCCCGCGCAGGATCCCGCTCGACGTCGGCGTGAGCTGGGTCGCCGTCGGGGCGGGGGCGGTCTGGGCCACGAACGAGCTCGCCGGCCTCGTGTACCGGATCGATCCGAGCACGAACGAGGCGCACGTCGTCAGACGGACGGACGGGCCTGCGACGGTCGCTGTCGGTGAGGGCGCCGCCTGGGTCAGCGTCGCCGGGCCACCGCCCTCCGGCACTGCTCTGCCAGCCTCGGTCTGCAGCCAGATAGCCTCCGGCGGAGAGGCCAACCCGCGCTTCCTGATCGTCTCCGATTTTCCGTTGAAGGGCTCGGAAATCGCTCGCACGCACCAGATGGTGGAGGCGATACGGCTCGTTCTCGAGCGGCGTGGCTACCGGGCCGGCGCGTACACGATCGGCTACCAGTCCTGCGACGACTCGACCGCCCAGGGCGGTGGGTACGACACCCTTCGCTGCTACTGGAACGCGACGGCTTACGCGCGCAACCCCGACGTGATCGGCATCGTCGGCTCCTACAACTCCGGCTGCTCGGGGGAAGTGATCCCGGTGGCGAATCAGGCCCCGAACGGGCCGCTGGCGATGATCAGCCCTGCGAGCACGGTCACGGATCTCACGCGGCTGGTTCGGGGTGTCACTTCCCTACACGATCTCAAGCAGTTGTATCCGACAGGTGAGCGGAACTTCGTTCGGACGGCGGCCGCCGGCCACCTGACCGCCGCGGCGATGGCTCAGTTCGCCAAGCAGAAAGGCGTCAAGCGGCTCTTCCTCTCCTGGGAGCGCAACGACTACTACGCGGCATACGCCGCCGACGTGGGAAGCGCAGCCCAGTCCCTCGGAATCCGGATCGCCGGCGCCGCTCCTTACGACCCGGAGGCGCGCGACTACGATCGATTCGCTCGACGGATCGCATCGACCCGTGCCGATGGGGTCGTGCTGTCGGCGTTCCAGCCCAGCACCCCCGCACTGCTGCGCGATCTCCGCGCCGGCCTCGGCCCTAGTGTGACGCTGATCGGAGGCGAGAACTTCCAGCCGAGCTTCACCGTAGATGGACCTGCCGCCCTCGGGGTGTACTTCGCCTACCCCGGCGCGGACATCTCGCTCCTCCCCCCGGCCGGGAAACGGTTCCTGCGAGATCTCAAAGCCCGCACCGGCACGCCGAGCCAGTTCTACACCGCCTCCGCCGCCCAGTCAGCCGAGATCCTGCTCGACGCGATCGCCCGCTCCGACGGCACCCGCCCATCAGTGACCAAGGAGTTGTTCAAGACGAGAGTCGAGAACGGCATCCTCGGCGCCATCCGCTTCGACAAGAACGGCGACCCGGTCGAGGCACCCGTCACCATCTGGCGCATCGTACGCCCTTCACGCGCACCGAATGGCCAAGCCGCCGACAGAGTCATCATCGGCCGAGCGGCCTTGCTTCCCTGAGCTGCCGACTACAAGTCATCTCCGGCGACACCGGCCCAAAGGGTGTGTGCCGCCTGGTGTCGCGGGGCTCGCCCATCAGCGTTCTGTGGTGCGCAGAGGTCACGTCCCGTAGCGTGGTGTAGGAGCGCCTCGGAAGAATCCGGGTGGTTCCGGCCACCGGGCGGCGTGGTTCCCGTCCGCCGGAGTCGCGCTAGCCGGTTCCACCGTGGTGGCTCCGTTATGACAGCGTCCGACCGCGGGCAGCGAGAAATTGAGTCGTCAGGCCGTCTTCTCAGTCGTTAACCGCGTGATCATTGCGTTAGGCGCTCGTAGGCTTAGCGTCCGAGCGCGAGCAACTGGTTCGCCGCTACATCCGTCATCCGCCGCTCACGTCCCCCCGGCGTGCGAATGATCAGCTCGCTCACGCGCTTCTCGCGGCCGAGGCCGAAGTGTGCGCGCGGATCCTCCGACGAGAGGTAGCTGCTGCCCGCCTTCAGCTCCTGCACGAGTCGCCGTCCGTTCGGCAGAACCGCGGTCACGGTCGTCCCGGGTGCGAATCGTGCGGTCTTGACGATGAGCCAGTTGCCCTTCGCCCCGGTGTTGCGCAGCAACATCAGCTTGCCGCCGATCGAGCCGACTGCCACGTCCATGCTGCCGTCGTTGTCGTAGTCGGCCGCCGCGAGTCCTCGCCCGATAACCCGTGGCGCTCCAGCAAGCCCGACTGCGCGTGTGGCATCCGCGAACTGTCCCGGCCGATCGTGCGCCGTCAGATTCTCGAAGACCTGAACCGGCTCGGCACTTGTCTTCAATCCGGTGACGGGAATCGAACCGTTGGCGAGCACGAGATCGAGGTTACCGTCGAGATCGAGGTCGACCCA
>JAYTJO010000624.1:0-1550 GCA_043730975.1 Thermoleophilia bacterium
CCGCCCCAACCAGCAGTCACACCTGACCCCGATGTGTGGTTGGCCTGTCTTGGCGAACTGCCGTTGCTCGCCCAGCCCGGGGAACGATGGCTCTACAACACGGGCTCACAGGTGCTCGGGATCCTTGCCGCGCGGGCCGTTGGTGAATCGTTCGACAAGGTCCTTCGGGAGCGAGTGCTTGACCCCCTCGGCATGCACGACACCGGCTTCCACGCGATCGACCCGAGTCGTCTTGCAGCCGCGTACGAGAACCGCGGCGGGACGCTTGCGATGACCGACCCACCCGACGGTCAGTGGTCTCGCACACCCGCCTTTCTCGACGGCAGCGGGGGTCTGGTGTCCACCGTCGACGACCTTGTCGCCTTCGGCCGAATGTTGTTGCGTGGAGGAGATCCGGTCCTGAAGTCCGAGACGGTGACCGAGATGACCCGTGATCAGCTCAGCCCCGATCAACGCTCCAACGTCTGGCCCGGTTCCGACCTCCTCGACGGACGAGGATGGGGATATGGCGTGTCCGTCTTCAACGACGGCTACGGATGGGACGGTGGCCTCGGAACCACCTGGTCCAACGTGCCTTCCGAGGAACTCGTCGTCGTCGTCCTCACCCAACGCGCCGCCGACGAAACCGGCATGCCCGCAGTCTGCGGCGACGTGCTCACCACCGCACGAAACACAGGCTGACGCAGAGCGGGATTTTCGACTCGTGTGCGTTTGAAATCACCACGGCCGGGAAACTAGGAGGGTGCGCAAACTGTCTCCTTTTGCAACAGTGAGCGGACGTTTCGCTGCACTGCGATGAAGGAGCTGACGATGCCGGCACACGACCTCGACGACGGGCATGACCCGGTCGCCGTCCCACCGATCGTCGACCAGGACACTTGGGGTGCTGCGTTGGCGGAGTTGCGGACCCGCGAAAAGGCGGCCACGCATGAACTCGACGCAATCGCCGCGGCCCGGCGGCGCCTGCCGATGGTGGAACTTCCCGAGTACAGACTCGATGGAGCCGACGGCCCCGTTCGGCTGGCGGACGTGTTCGACGGGAAGCGTCAGCTGATCGTCTATAGCCACATGTGGTTCCCGGATGAGACATGGCAGTGCCCGGGCTGCACAGGACTCACCAGCCAGTACACCCGGCTCGAGTTCCTGGACCCCTACAACGCCCGTTTCGTCATCGTCACCCAGGGCCCGATCGATGACGCATTGGCTTACAAGGCCAGGGTTGGCAACAAAATGGTGTGGTACTCGACAGCGAACAGCGAGTTCGGTACCGACATGGGAGCTCCTCCCGGCGGCGGCTTCCAGGTCAACGTCTTTCTGAGGGATGGCGACACGGTGTACCGCACGTACAACACCCAGGGCCGCGGCACGGAGCAGCTCAGCCACACGTTCGCGCTCATCGACCTCTTGCCGTACGGACGCCAGGAGGACTGGCAGGACTCGCCGGACGGCTGGCCCCAGTTGCCCGCAGGCAGCAAGTGGGCCCCCTCCGAAGCCTTCGCCCGATACGCCGATTGAGACCGCCACCCAAAGGCGGAAGGCGACCAGTTCGA
>JAYTJO010000625.1:0-6649 GCA_043730975.1 Thermoleophilia bacterium
GGGACGAGCCGCGAGATCCGGAACACCTCGCTTCTGATCCGCCCGATCTCACCCATCAGCCGAGACGAGCCCGACGCGTCCGCGATCACGAGATGGAGCATCGTGTCGCGCTCGCTCCACTGCGGGAACGACGTCACCTCACACATTGCTGCCGCCAGCTCCGACAGGTGCGCGATCTGTGCGGTCGTCGCGTGCTCTGCTGCGAGCGCAGCGGCACCACCCTCGACGACGCAGCGATAGTCGACGAGATCACGCAGTTGCTCCTCGCTCGGGATCGGCTCGTCACCGATCCCTACAACGCGACGGGCGTCGCTCGTGACGAACGTTCCCCCTCCCCGACCGCGCCGGGTCTCGACGAGTCCGGCGCCGCGGAGCATCGTCAGGGCGCTACGCAGCGAGACGAGAGAGATCCCGAGGTCGTCCGCGAGTCGCGCCTCGGGCGGAAGCCCGTCACCGGGCTGCAACAGCCCCATGCCAATCGCCTGGCCGAGGCGGGCGACCGTCTCTGCGACGACGTCACCTCGTTTGACCGGGGCGAAGACAGTCTCATCGACGATCCGCTGAACGACCGACTCGGCGTCAGTCGGCTGCGCCACCCGCGCTCCCATCCGGCACGTCCTCGAGGACGGCCTCGATCATGTCCTCGAGCTCGAAGCTCGAATGGATCTCGCTGATGTGCGCCTGCACGAGCGGAACGATCGCGTCGGCGTCAGCGGCCGCGACCGCCCAGTCACAACCGGCCTCGACACAGCTCCAGCGCACCGCCACGTCAACCGGCCTCGACGCCGACCACGAAGTCGATCGTCGGATCGAGGATCTGGTCGATCAGTGTCTCGTCAGGAGTGATGCCCATTTCACGACACCGGTTGCGATAGTGACGCACCTTCATCGTCTGATACTTGCCGAGGTCGAGCCCCGGCACCGCCTTTTGATACTCGACGAGTCCGACGACGTTGCCGCGATAGGCATCGAAGATCTCGTGTACCGCCTCTTCGTACTCCGGGTTCTTCTCGATCAGGATTCGACACGCCTCCGTACCGAAGGTGATGTGACGACCCTCGTCCATGAGGATCAGCTTGAACCCCTGGTTGAGTGTCGGAAAGGCTTCCCACTGGGCGGTCGTGTCAATCACGATCTCGTACGAAGGCATCGTCAGAACGCCCTCCACAAACGCGTTGTACGCCGCCGAGAACTGAACGAACGCTCTCTCGATCTCTGCCTCGGTACCCGAAATGGAAGCCTCGAGGAGTCTGTTTCCGTAGTGCGGGAGTGCCTCGTGCATCACGTCACGAACCTCGAACCGCCCGGACGGGTCGATGGTCTTGCCCCGGACGAGGAAGTGGGGAGCGACCTCATCCGGATCGAGGATGCCGACCACGTTCTCGTGCCAACGCATGAAGAACTCGGCGTGCTTCGCTTCCTCCATCAGGAACGTCGACAGGAACATCGTCCAGTCGAACCGCCGGAGGGCATGGGCGGCAGCGAGCATCGGTACGAGCTCGTCGGTCACTGCCTGCTCACCAGCGAGGAACCTGATCGTCACCCCCAGCAGACCCTTCTGCTGCTCCGACGTGATCCGCTGCCAGTCGAGGGCATCCTGCGTGAAGTCGAGATCCTCGACGCTCCAGACCTTGCGGATCGCCTTCTCGTACTTCCTGTAAATCGGCCCCGCGAGCATCTCCCGCGAGAAGTGGAACTTTGACTCGATGTCAGCGACGGACGACACGTAACCCTCCTCTAAAAGCGATGAAAAGGGATGTTATATGTATTGCGTGGTGGAAGCAAGGTTGGCATCGGGTGCGTGCTCCCGCACACCGCGGGCGACGCTGTACGGCGCCAGAGGCGCCGTTTCGCATAGCCCCTACGCGATGGCGTCGTACACGCGGCGCTGGAAGTCCGCGATCAGCTGCTCGCTCTCGCGCATCAGGCGACCCTGCGGCACTGTCCCCGAATCGAGCCCGGCCTGCACGGTGACGACGAGGTCGACGTCCTCCTGGCTGACCTGCTTATCGAACTCGAGCACCTCGTCGACGATCTCGACCGGGACGTTCCTGCCGAACCAGTAGTCCGTCACCTCGATCGTCCTACCGGTGCCGTCGGGGATCCAGCGCTCGATCGAGATGTTCTGCGGGCCTGGCACGATGTTGATCGTGGTCGCAGGCCAGAGGAAGTGGTACTGCGAGCTCGCGATCTCGCCCGCCGGGACGTACGGCGCGTTGTTCGTCCCGTTCAGCGCAGCTGCCCGGACGGGGCCGATCTGGCTCGAGAACGTCGGTGACACAGTCAGCGAATAGGCATCCGGGTCGACGTTGATCACCTTGCTGAAGCCCGGATGGGCGGCGGGGCAGTGGTAGCACTCGAGGTAGTTCTCGAGGGCGACCTTCCAGTTCGCCTCGATCGGCCACTCGCCGTGGGAGTGGAACTCGAGCTGCTCGAAGTCGAGACCGCTGCCCGCGACGATGCTCGGGAGATCTCCGAGCGTCTCGGCAAGCGGCGCAGCGTCCGGATCCGGGTTGACGAAGAGGAAGGGACCCCACGTATCGACGGAGGCAGGCAGGAGGGAGAAGTTCTCGGGGTTGAAGTCCTCCTCGCGCTCCGAGCGCGGGACCTTCTTGAGCGAGCCGTCGAGGTTGTACGTCCAGGCGTGGTACGGGCACTGGAGCGTCTCGCGACAGCCGTGCTCGCGGGCGATGATGTAGGCGCGGTGGCGACAGACGTTGACGAAGGCCCGCAGCACGCCGTCTCGGGCGCGGGTGACGACGATCGGGATGTGCCCGACGTGGGTCGACGCAAACGAGCCCGGCTCGGCGACGTACTCCGCAGGCCCGGCGTACTGCCACGAGCGCGCGAAGATCAGCTCGCGCTCGCGCCCGGCGACTGCCGCGTCGGAGTACCACGTGGCGGGGAGCGTCCAGCCGTCTTCGAGCGGATGCTCGAGGGGCGGAAGCTGCGTCGTGGAAAAGTCGGCTGAAATCGTCATGGTTTGACTGTCCGGTCAGTCAGGATACATGCAGCGGCGGTATCGGTCAAGATACGGGAGCGATGACTGTGGCACCACCCATCCACGCGGCAAACGAGCGGACGACGGGGATCCTCGAGGCGGCCTGCCGCGTGATCGTGCGTGAAGGGTCACACGGACTGCGCATGGCAGGGGTCGCCCAGGAGGCAGGCGTCTCGAAGGCGCTCGTCCACTACTACTTCTCGACGCGGCAGGAGCTGATGCACAGCGCATTCGCATTCTCGGTGAACCGGTGGCATGCGGCCGTCGAGGCCGAGCTCGTCGGGACGGGAACGGGGCGGGAGAGGGTCGAACGGATTCTGCTCGCAGGTATCGAGTCAGATCTGCCGTTCAGCGAGCAGAAGGTGCTGTGGAACGAGGTGTGGAGCAGCCTTCGCTCCGACGACACGCTCCGCCCTCTGGTCGAGGGCTCCTATCGCGCGTCGATCGACCGGATCGTCGAGCTCATCGAGGAGGGTCGCGCCGACGGCTCCATTGCTGCGCACGTCGACGCGACCGCTGCCGGCTGGCGCCTCGAGGCCGTCGGGGACGGTCTCGACTCGCTGCTCTACCTCGGTCTGCTCGAGCCCGAGCGCGTCGGTGAGCTGCTGCTCAGTGCGATCGAGCGCGAGCTCGACGAGCAGTAGCCGCACACGCCAGTGATCGCGCGGGTGAGGCTGAAGCCTCACCCCTTCACAGGGGCTACGCCTCCGGCGCGGCGGGAGCGGCGGCCGACGGTGCGAGCACGCGGACCGCGTCGGGCGGGAGGTAGAGCGTCACCGGCGTGCCCTCCTCGTACGCGAACGCCGAGCCGTCGTTCTGAACCGTCGCCTTGAGCAGATCGCCGCCCACGATCCGCACGTGCAGCTCGTGTGCCGAGCCGACGTAGACCGCGCGCTCGACCATGCCCGGAACGCGGTTCTCGCCCGTCGCGCCCTGCACCTCGACGCCGACGCGCTCGGGGCGGATCATCGCCTTCACCTCCCCCCTTGAAGCCGTCGCGCCCGAAGTGGCACGAAGCGTGCGCTCACCGACACGTAGCGTGCATCCCCCACCCTCGGGCGACGCATCGGCGCTGATCAGGTTCGAGACGCCGAGGAAGTCGGCAACGAAGAGCGTGGCCGGCTCCTCGTACATCTCGCGAGGGCTACCTGCCTGCTCGACGCGCCCGCCGTTCATCACGGCGACGCGGTCGCTCATCGTGAGTGCCTCTTCCTGGTCGTGCGTGACGAAGACGAACGTGATCCCGAGCTCGGCCTGGAGCGCCTTGAGCTCGACCTGGAGATCCTTGCGGAGCCGCGCGTCGAGCGCCCCGAGTGGCTCGTCGAGGAGCAGCACCTCCGGCGTCAGGACGAGTGCGCGCGCCAGCGCAACCCGCTGCTGCTGGCCGCCCGAGAGCTGGTTCGGCTTGCGCTTGCCGTAGTCGCCGAGCTGGACGAGGTCGAGCGCCTCGGCCACGCGCTTCCGGTGCTCGGTCTTCGTCAGCTTCTTGTACTTGAGCCCGAAGCCGACGTTGTCAGCGACATTGAGGTGCGGGAAGAGCGCGTAGCTCTGGAAGACCGTGTTAACCCTGCGCTTGTGTGGCGGCACCTGGGCGACATCAGTGTCGTCGAGCACGATGCGTCCGCTCGTCGGACGCTCGAAGCCGGCGATCATCCGCAGCGTCGTCGTCTTCCCGCAGCCCGACGGCCCGACCATCGTGAAGAACTCCCCGCCAGGCATCCGCAGGTCGATGCCGTCGACCGCCGTGACCTCGCCGAACTGCTTCGTCAACTGCTCGAGATGGATCTCTCCCTGCATCAGACCTCCAGGCCGGCCATCGCGGCGGCGTCGTCGCTGCTAGCAAAACGTTTGTAGACGAGGTAGGCGAATGCCAGGGTGAGAAGCGTAATCACCAACGCGACCGTTGCGAGCGCGTTGAGAGCCGGGGTCGGGGCAGCGCGACTCGACGAGTAGAGCAGCATCGAGACCGTCGTCGTGCTCGCGTCTCCGGAGAGGTACTGCGTCACGACGAAGTCGTCGAGTGAGATCGCGAACACGACCGCGGCGCTCGCAATAATCGCCGGGGCGAGCAGCGGCAGAAGGACGCGGCGGAGCTGGTCGTGCGGTGGCGCGCCGAGATCCGCGGCAGCCTCCTCGTAGTCCTTCCCGATCGACACCAGGCGACCGCGCACGATCACGACGACGTACGAGATCGTAAACGTCACCTGGCCGATGATCTGGGCGTTCGTGCCGAGGTCGATCCCGGGGAGCACCTGGAGGAAGAGCAGCAGGAGCGCAACACCCATGACGATCTCGGGGGTGACGAGCGGCAGCAGCATCAGCGTGTTGACGGTGCTCCCACCCGGCCCGCGCCAACGCTGCAGTCCGAGCGCGAGAGCGACGCCGATCGGCGTCGCGACGAGGACGCACATGACGCCGAGGAACAACGTGTGCTTCAGAGCTCCCTGGAGTGCAGCGTCGTTGAAGACGCTCCCGGTCGGCGCCGTGAACCACCGGGTCGAGAAACCCTGCCACGACGTCCGCGAGCGACCGTCGTTGAAGGCGAACATCACCGCGATCGCCACGGGGATGATGGACCAGAGAATGTAACCGGCCGTGACGACGACGAGGAACCGCGGCTTGCCCCAGGGGTTGCGAAGCCAGGCCATCAGTCTTTTCCTCGATCGTCGGCGCTTCGCGTTGCCCGCAGGTAGTAGATCATCAACCCGAGGAGGAGGACCGCGAGGACGAGCGTGAGGCACGCGCCCGCGACCTTCTGGGAGCCCTGCCGCGTGAGGAGGTCGATCTGGTTCCCGAACATGCTCGTGCTCGGCGATTGCGAGACGAGGTCCTGCGTGTAGTAGTCCCCGAACATCGGCAGCGAGATCAACACGAGGCCGGCGAGAATCCCCGGCCGCGACATCGGCAGCGTGACGCGCCGGAACGCGCTCGCCGGACTCGCCCCGAGATCGCGAGCCGCTTCGATCTGCCGCTGGTCGATCCGGTCGAGCGATGCGAACAGGGGCAGGATCAGAAACGGGAGATAGCCGTAGGTGAGCGCCAGGATCACGGTGACGGGCTGGCCGGCAAGCCACGCGCCCTCGTCGGAGAGCAGATTGGTGGTGAGGAAGATCTGCTCGATCCCGGTCGATCTGAGAAGCCTCGTCGCGAGACCGTCAGGGCCGAGCAGGTTGATCCAGGCGAGCATGCGCATCAGGTAGTTGATCCAGAAGGGGAGGATCAGGAGCACGAGCACGAGCCCCTTCCACCTGCCGGCGTGGCGTGCCGCGAAGTACGCGACCGGGTAGCCGAGGAGGAGTGCCATCGCGAGGGCCAGGGTGACGTACAGAAGCGTACGGAGCATGACCGTGAGCAACGCGCCGCCCTCGAAGATGCTCTCGAGAGTGGCGATCATGTAGCCGACGTTCCAGTCGAGCGGGTTCCAGTACGGGACCGGCTCAGAGAGCGTGTTCTGATTCCCGAACGCGACGGCGACGACGACGTACAGGGCGAGCAGGAAGAAGACCGACAGCCAGGCGACCCCCGGAAGCGCGAGGACACGCCATGTCCACCGCGAGCTCACCGTCAGCCCGCCTTGAACTTGGCCCAGGCCTCGTCCCAGTAGCGCGTGCCCTGAACCGACAGCTCCATGAGTTGCTGGTTGACGGC
>JAYTJO010000626.1:0-5411 GCA_043730975.1 Thermoleophilia bacterium
GGTCGAGATCACGATCAGCCGCCCCGGCATCGCAACGCACGAGCTGCATGCGCCTCCCGGCGGGCCACACCCGATCATGGCGGCGGGCCACGTGATCAACGCGATCGAAGCCCGAAACGCAGAGCTGGCGGCGGTCGAGCATCCATGGGTCGGTGCAGAGACGTACTTCCTCGGTGAGGTGCACGGCGGTGACTTCTACAACCGCCACCCCGTGACGTGCCGCCTCGTCGGGACGAGGAGGTGGGCGCCGGGCAACACGCTCGACGCGGTCGATGCCGAGTACCGAGCGCTCCTCGCCGAGGTCGCGGAGGAGACCGGCTGCTCGATCGATCTCGACCTCCAGCTCGTACGCGGTGCCTATTCGATCGAGCCGGAGCACCCACTGGCCCTCGCGCTCCGCTCGGGATACGAGGACGTCACCGGCAGCCCTCTCGAGATCACGGGCGTCAAGGTCGTCGCCGATGCGGCGATCTTCCAGGGCGAGGCAGCGATCCCGACCGTCTACCACGGCCCCGCCGGCATCGGGGCGCACGCCGACCTTGAGTTCATGCCCGTTGCCGAGCTCGTGCGTGCGACGCGGGTGTACCTGCGGATGCTCGCCCACCTCTGGGAATGAGCGGAAGGCCCGCTACCTACGAGGAGCTCCGCGCCGCCTTCAGCTGGGCACGTCCCATTCAGGTCAACATCGGCGTCGAGATCGCCGATCGGCACCCGTCCTCCGACCCGGCGATCCTCGTCACCGACGGCCGTGAGATTACCCGGACGGTCAACTTCGGCGAGCTCAGTGAGGCCTCGAACCGTCTTGCGAACGTCCTTGCCGCACAGGGCGTGAAGCCCGGCCACCGCGTCGCGCTGATCCTCTCGCAGCGCCCCGAGACGGCAATCGCGCACATCGCGATCTACAAGCTCGGGGCGATCGCGGTACCTCTGAGCGGTGCCTTCGGGCGAGACGCGCTCGAGGTGCGCCTGCGTGGCTCGGGCCCGAGCGTCATCCTCGGCGAGCGGGAGTCGCTCGAGCGCGTCGCCGCGCTCGGCTTCGACGGCGCGTTGATCGACGTCGACAACGATCTCGAACGTCTCCTCGCCGCGGCCTCGCCCGACTTCGTCGCGGCAGCGACCACTCCCGACACTCCGGCACTGCTCGTCTACACGTCCGGCACGACAGGCCCGCCGAAAGGCGCGCTCCACGGCCACCGCGTGCTCGCCGGCCACATGCCGGGGTTCGAGCTCTCGCACGACTTCTTCCCGCAGCCCGACGACCGGATCTGGACACCGGCCGACTGGGCCTGGATCGGCGGCCTCTACGACGTCGTCATGCCAACGCTCGCGCACGGGATGCCCGTCGTAGCGTTTCGCATGCCGAGGTTCGACCCCGAGCAGGCGTTCGACGTGATAGCGAACGCGGGCATCAGGAACGTGTTCATGCCCGCGACGGCGTTGCGGATGATGCGACGGAGCGACGGCGTACCGGTTGCCCTGCGCACGATCGCGAGTGGCGGCGAGACGGTGGGCGAGGAGACGGCGGCGTGGTGTCGGGAGCGGTTCGGGGTGCGGCTGAACGAGTTCTACGGTCAGACCGAGGCGAACCTGCTGATCGGGAACTGCTCCGCCTGGCCCGAGCGGCCGGGCTGGATGGGCCGCGCCTACCCAGGCCACGAGTTGCGCCTCGTCGACAGCGAGATTGCCGTGAAGGTGGAGGGCGATCCCGTCGTCTTCCTCGGCTACTGGCGGGACGAGGAGGCGACGGCCGCGAAGGTGCGCGACGGCTGGCTCCACACGGGGGACCTCGCCGAGGTGGACGAGGAGGGGAACTATCGGAGCATCGGCCGCACGGACGACCTCATTTCGAGCGCCGGCCACCGGATCGGCCCGGGAGAGATCGAGGAGTGCCTGATTCGTCACCCGGCCGTCTCCATTGCTGCGGTCATCGGGGTGCCGGATCCGATCCGCGGTGAGGTGGTGAAGGCGTTCGTCGTCACGACCTCCGGGACGAGCGGCTCACCCGAGCTCATCGAGGAGCTGCAACAGCTTGTCCGCCTGCGCCTTGCGCCGTACGAGGTGCCGCGGGAGATCGAGTTCGTGGCGGAGCTGCCGCTGACGGTGACGGGCAAGATCCGGAGGGGAGAGTTGCGGCAGCTCGAAGCAGACCGCAGCAGCGCTACCTGACGACGCCTCCGGGCCGCTCACCGGTCGGAGCGCCGTCCTGCCAGACGCTGCGCCCCGCGACCCAGACTCCAGCGACCCCCTCGGGCGACCGGCACGGATCGGCGTAGGTCGCGGTGTCGACATAGAGCGCCGGGTCGAGGAGCACGAGGTCGGCGCGCTTCCCGCGCTCGATGCGCCCTCGATCGGCGAGGCCGAGGCGATCGGCCGCGCGAGACGTGAGTCGCGCAATCGCTTCCTCGACCGGTACGAGGCCATCCCGGTGCGCAAACCGTCCCAGGAATCGCGGCGCGGTGCCATAGACCCGTGGGTGGGGGCGCGTGCCGAAGATCCCGTCCGAGCCGACGAGCATCAAGGGGTGCTTCGCGATCGTCCGCACGGCTTCGTCGGACGCGTAGTGGAGCACCATCGTCACGTCGAGCGCCGACTCGCGCATCAGGTCGAGCGCGGCCGTGACCGGATCGCAGGCGCGGTCGCTCGCGATCTCGACGAGCGTCTGCCCCGCTGCTCCGACGTTGGGCGGAGCCGCGTTGGCGATCTCGACGTTCTCGGGGCCGAGCGTGCCGAGGATGTTCTCCCAACCGGGCAATCCGTGAGCCACATCGTGCGCGATGCGGCGCCTCTCCGTTCTGCTCGCGAGAGCCTGCAGCGTTCCCGATGCGCCGCCCTCCTGTGCCCAGCCGGGGAGCACGCTCGCGAGCAGCGTGCTGCCGGCGCCGTAGGGGTACTGGTCGAACGTGAGGTCGATCTCGGTCGCCGTCTCCTCGAGCAGCTCGAGTAGCGGCTCGATCAGGCTCTCGTCGGCAAGGGACTTGAGGTGCGAGAGGTGAAGCGGCGCGCCCGATCGCCGCGCGACGTCGATCAGCTCGGAGATAGCCTCCAGCAGGCCGTGCCCCTCGTTGCGCACGTGGGGAACGAGTGGTGCACCGAACCCGGCCGCCTCCTCCGCCATCGCGACGAGCTCCTCGGTGTCGGCATAGGCGCCCGGAAGGTAGACGAGGCCGAAGGAGAGCATCCGGCAGCCCGCCTCGAGCCCCACCCGAACCTCCCGACGCATCTCACGGAGCTGCTCGGCTGTTGGAGCGATTCGGCCGCTGCCGACCACGAGGTCGCGCACGGCACCGTGCCCGATCGACGGCACGAGCGAGAGCACCGGCCGCGAATCGTCGAGCGCATCCAGGTACTCGATCACCGTCGTCCACGGCCACGTCTCGGGACCGCCACCCTCGAGCGGCCGGAGATACGCCTGGCGCTCGTGCCAGCGCTCGCGAGCAACCGGAGCTGGTGCGAGGCCGTCCGGGTTGATCACCTCGGTCGTGAAGCCCTGCGCGAGCTTCGGCGTCAGGAACGGGTCGTCGAACGAGATCAGCCCCGAGTGCGTGTGCATGTCGATGAAGCCGGGGCAGAGCCAGAGCCCACGCCCGTCGACGACCGAGCGCGCCGCCGGGGCCGCCAGATCCTTGTGACACATCGTCACAAGGTCGATGGTGTCTCCGGCCACCCCCACGTCTCCGAGGAACGGTGGTGCGTCTCCCGGGTAGACGGTCGCTCCGGCGATCAGGACGTCGAGCACTGGGCCTACGCCGCTACGAGGGGTCGTCGGAAGCACACGGCCGTCAGGGCCATGCCCGAGCCGATGATCACGAGCACCACGACGAAGCCGAGTTGTCCGATCAGCGCTCCTGCGATCAGAACGCCCGCGATGAACCCGATCATTCCGACCGTGAGCAAGGCCATGTTGAGCAGACCCTGGTGGTCGTGCTCGACCTCGGCGGCGCGGGCACCGTTCAGCGACGCCGCCGCAGCGCTGTTCGAGAGCAGGAAGAGACAGTAGATGAGAGGCCCGAGGATCGCTGCGCGAGCGTCCGCGAAGAGGATGACAGCGACGCCCTGCACCGTGATCGCCACGATGAACGTCGAGATCGCTCCCACCCGATTCTGCGCTGCACGAACGACCGGAAGCGTCAGTACGACCACGACCGCGGCACCTGCGATGAACGTCACGCTCGCGTGAACTTCGTTCATCCCGAGGTGCTCACGCAGGACAGCCGGCATGATCCCCATCGCGGCTCCTGCGAAGAGGTTCCAGGTCAGGTTGACCCAACCCATCGTCCGCAGACGGCTGTTGGCGCGGAGGGAGGCGATTCCCTCGACGACGTTCTTGCGCATCGCAGCGGCCGACTCCGACCCTCGCTCGAGCTCGGGCACGAGGCCGAGGATGGCCACCGCGGCGATCAGGAGAACGCAGATCCCGATCATCACCGCGTCGACGCCACCTGCGCGAAAGAGGAGGAGGCCGATGAACGGGCTCCCGAAGACCGCAGCCTGGTTCACCGTCGTCCGGAGTGCATGCGCGCGCAGCAGGGTCGGCCCGCGCGTCGTGTCGCCGATGCCCCGGAAGAGCGCCCCTTCCGCGAAATTGCGCACGCTCCCGACAACGACGGCTGCAAACAGGACGAGGACGAACGCGTCGTATCCCGCGAACGCCGCCAGCGGGTACAGCAAGCATGCTGCGAGCGTGATCACAGTCGCGATGCGCATCAGCTTCCGCGGATCGGCGTTGTCGGATGCGGCGCCGGCGGGAACTGCCGTGATGAGGAGCGGCACGTACACGAGGCTCGCCGCGAACGCCGCCACCTGAGGGGAATGTCCGCGCGTGAGCAGGATCCACGGGAGCACGAACTGGAACTGTCCCTGAACGGCCGCGGAGAGAGCGTTCGCCGCGATCAGCGCGGCCGTTCGTCGCGGAACTCCGAGCCGCGTCATCTCGCCTGCCGCTCGGTGGTGGGGAGATCCGACCAGTGACCGAGCGCCTGGTTCAACGCTGCGCTGGCGGCTGCCGCGCCGCCGAAGGGAAGGCGTGCGTAACCAGGGGCCTGGAATGCGACTCCGTCGACGACCGGCAGACCGATCGCGTCGAGTTGGGCTGCGACCTCTGCTCCCGACGTCGAGCCGACGAACAGGAAGGGGGCCGCAAGCGGAGCGACCGCATCGAGCCCGGGCGTTGCCCGGATCGCGGCGAGGGCGACACCACGATCGTTCGCGAGCCCTGCGTGGATCTGTCCGAGCCAATCTCGCGGCCCTTCGAGGACGGCGAGAGCCGCCACCTGTGCTGCAACGCCGACGCGTAGGCAATCCCACTCGAGCGTACGGCTGCACGCCTCGACGTGCGCGGCCGGACCTGCCAGCATCCCGATGCGCAGCTGGGGAAGCGAGAGGCTCTTCCCGAGGCTGCGGATCACGATCAC
>JAYTJO010000627.1:0-4719 GCA_043730975.1 Thermoleophilia bacterium
TGCGCCGGGCGTCCCCGTCGCCCGCGCGATGCCGAACACACCGTCTGTCGTCCACGAGGGCGTGGCCGGTCTCTGCGCCGGCGCCCATGCCGACGATGCCCACGTCACGCTCGCCGAGGAGGCGCTCGCGCATCTCGGCGCAGTCGTCCGCGTGCCCGAGAAGCTCATGGACGCAGTCACCGCCGTCTCGGGATCAGGCCCTGCGTACTTCGCGCTTCTCGCCGAGGCGATGATCGAAGCCGGTCTCCTGCTCGGTCTCTCGCGAGAGATCTCGACCCAGCTCGTCGTGCAGACCATGCTCGGGACCGCGCAGCAGATGCGCGACCTGAAGATGCACCCGGTCGAGCTGCGTGAGATGGTCACCTCCCCCGGCGGAACGACGATCGCAGCGATCCGGGAGCTCGAGATCGCGGGCGTCCGCGCCGCCTTCCTGAACGCAATCCAGGCCGCCATGGTTCGCTCGAAGGAGCTCGCGGACGGCGGGTAGGCGGCCCCGACGTCAGGGTGGACCGGCGACCACAGGCTCCGGCATATCGCAGTGATCACAGTGATCACAGTTCGTTCAGTGCACCGAGTAAAAGTACGCAATGCACGGAACAAACCGATTCGATTGACTCCCGGCCTGGCGCCTGACTTCAACCAGGCGCCGGGATGGCCGAGCTAGAACGGGGTGTACTCGATCTCGCCGGCGGCGATTGCACGGTTGAGTTCGAGGAGGCGTCGGTTCGACTCCTCCGGGTCATGCGCCGCCGAGGCGGGCCAGCCGTAGGCTGCGGCGACGGCCTCGTCGAGCGCCTCGTGCAGCTCGCGCAGGTCGCGGTAGGCGCCGTCGTCGACCTCGTTGTAGAGCTTGGTCAGTCCGATCTGGCGCTCGAGGCAGATTTCTGAGCGGCGCGCGTAGAGACCCTTGGCTGTGTCACCGATCTCGACGAGATCACCCGGCGGCCACGGGAATGTCTCGAATGCAGACGTCGGTGTGTACCTAAACCGATCCTCGAGTGTCGACGATTGAGCGCGCGCCCACCGTTCGTGGACAGATGATGAAAGAATCCCACAATCATGGTCGCCAGCTAGCGCAAATACCTTGGTCAGGTTGCTTGCGCATACGTCGGGTTCGAACCAGGCGAACAGAAGCCGCTTTCCCTGAACATTGCTCGCCAGAAATCTTGGCAACGGCTCAAGGGCAATGCGCATTGCAGGCACCGGCTCACTGAACAGCCACCATCTCTCACGACGTGTGGCTCGGCGATTGTGGTCACGGACAGGCTTGACTCGATCGCGAACAACAGCGAGCGCCCTGGGGAACGTCTCCGCTTGCTCGAGAGTCATTGTCCCGAAGTCAATGATCCAGCGGCTCGGATATTGCCGCGGGTCCTTCGCTATGTCGTCGCCTACGAGATACCGACGGATGACGTGGCTGTAGGCAGCATCGTTCGAAGCAAGGATCTTCTGGGCCTCCACTTCAGTGAGAACAAAGCCTCGACCACCCGGCTTGACTCCTTCGAACGAGAGCGAGCGGTTCGACGTCAAACGGAGCGCGCTCGCAACGTCCGCATCGTCGGAAGATCGCAGAGATGAGGTGACTCCAGAAACAACAACGCCGTCGAGCGTTGCCCTCGCAGGAGCACTCGTCGGTGACTTAGTCCAGTTCACAATGCTGACATCCACGGCCGCCTCACCAGACCAGTCTTGGGTCGAGACCGCGTTGGTAATCACACCGTCGTTGCCCACGATGTAGTCGAGGCTCGCGCCGCGCCCGAAGTTCTGTGAGATCGAGTTGGTGCCCACCAAGCCGGCTCGCTTGCCAGGCTGCAGATGATCATGCGCCTTGCGAAACCAGTACACGCAGTAGTCCTTCACCCCGATCCCGAAGATCTCCGTAAGCCATTCGATGTAGTCATCACCGAGCGACGACCTCATGTGACTTGCGCCGTGATACGGCGGATTGCCGATGATTGCGTCCGCCCGCGGCCACTCGAGCTTGAGCGCGTCACCCCGCCGGATCCCCGAGAGATCCACCAGCGGCAACACGCGTTCCTCGAGGTCGAGCTCGTCGACCGCGAGCTTGTGGCCCATCCACATCGTCACGCGGGCGAGCTGGACCGCGAACGGGTCGAGCTCGATCCCGCGAATGTTCGTCAGCGGGAAGTAGACGGCCATCGCCGCCTGTTCGCGCAGCCCCTCGGAGCGGCGCATGTCGCGGGCGCGGCGGCGCAGCTCGGCCTCGATCCGGCGCAACTCCCGGTAGGCGACGTAGAGGAAGTTGCCCGAGCCGCAGGCCGGATCAAGAACGACGTAGTGCATCAGGTCGCTCTGCGCCGCCTGCACATCCGCCACCGTGCGGCATGCGGCAATGCGCTCGCGCCACGGCTCGACGATCGTTGGCAGCACGATCTTGAGGATGTCTGCCTCGGCGGTGTAGTGCGCGCCGAGCGCCCACTGGCGATCGCGGCCGAGTGCCCCTTGCAGCAACGCGCCGAAGATCGCCGGCTCCACCTTGCGCCAGTTCGAATCGCACGCGGCGCGCAGCAGCTCGAGCTCGTCGTGTTCGAGGTGAACCCGCGCGGGCCGGGAGAACAGCGAGCCGTTCGCGTACGGCGTCCCGGCGTAGATGCCCTCGGTCGGCCTATCCTTCGGCTCGTTCAGGTAGGCGAAGAGTTGCCCGAGGTCGTCGCGACTCGACCGCGCCGGGTCGGCGAGCAGCCCGTCGAGCACGCGGGTGAAGAGATGCGACGGCAGCATGGAGAGATCCTCGGCGAACATCGCCCACACCGACTGCAACACGAAGTCGCGCAGGACGTCGAGGTCGGCGGCGCGGCGCTCGCGAAGCATTCGGTAGACGTCGGTGACGAGCGCCACCGCCTCACGTGTGACCTCGGTCTGGTCGTGCACGAACACCGGCCGGCCGCCGGCGAGGAAGAGCAGCGCGTCCAGATGGTCGGGTAGCTCGACGAGGTCGAATGCGATGCGGGGCTCGGTATAAACGGCGCCGGGCTCCCACACCTCGAAGCGGTGGAACGAGCACAGCACGACATATCGGGGCGCAGGGCTCGACGGCGTGCCGGAGCTCTGCCAGTAGCCGAGCATCTGCTCCCGGTGTTCGGGTAGCCGTCGCGACTCGCTCGGCCGCTTCATCTCGACGATGCAAACGCCCGGCCAGAAGAGATCCATGAAGCCGCCGCCCGTGTGCTCCTCGAACCGCGCTCCCCCGGAACGCCGGTCGGTGCCGTAGCAGTCGAGCAGGCCGTTCAGGAACGTCTGGGCCTCGCTGCGCTCCGTCCCCGCGTAGCCGCCCCACGCGGCGGCGAACTCACGAAGCCGACGGCGGATCTCGTCGCCCTGGAGCGCCACTCGGTCGCTACAGGCTGAGCTGTTCCTTGGGAACGGCGAAAAGGGTGCCCTGACGCAGTCGTCGCGCGACATCGCTGAGCTCGGCCTCGCTGCGCTCGAGCGCCTCGATCAGGTGCGCGTCGGCGCCTCCGGCCTTCAAGGCCGTGGCTGCACGCTCGGCGCGCTCACGCGCCTCCTCGATATAGAGCATGGCAACGTCGATCTCGGCGAAGTGCTTCTCGTCCAACTGCTGCAGCCTCCTTTCCCGCTTCACCCTAGACGACGCCGCGGACGAGGATCCCATACGTCGAACCTACCCGCCTTCCTGTGCCGGAACCGTGCCGCCTTCGTGCCAGTTCACCACCGATCGATGCTGGGCGTCGTCCCTACGCTGGCCACCGTGCTTGCCGTGCGCTCCCAATAACGCGGCCCGCGGGCGGGCCTCTTCAGGATCGCGCGAAGCGCGCAGCAGGATCGGGCGGGGAGGGTAGCGATACGCTCTTCCATCGCGACCCTCCCCGCCAGGATCGCGCGAAGCGCGCAACAAGCAGGTATTTCGGGGTTTCAGCGATATGCTCTTCCATCGCGGAAACCCCGAAATACGGAAGGCCGGCGCCGCCCGCCGGCCTCCCAGTGCACCATGGTCACACAAGATGGGGCGGCTGTCAGGGGGGAACGGGCTATCCTCACTCGCATGGGGCGCGAGCGCAACGAGGTCGTCTTCGTCGACGGCGTCCGCACCGCGTTCGGCAAGGCGGGGCCGAGCGGCCTCTTCTGGAAGACGCGGGCCGACGACATGGCCGTGAAGGTCGTCCGAGAGCTGCTCCGCCGCAACCCGGCGGTGCCGGTGGAGCGCATCGGCGATGTGATCTTCGCGGCGACGGCGCAGGTCGGCGACCAGGGCCTGACTCTGGGTCGGGACGTCGCCCTGCTCGCAGGCCTCCCCCACACCGTTCCCGGCTTCGCGGTCGACCGCATGTGCGCCGGAGCACTGACGGCGACGACGGCCGGTGCCGGTGAGATCGCGATGGGTGCGGCAGATCTCGTGCTCGTCGGCGGCGTCGAACACATGGGGCACCATGCGATGGGCGAGGAGGTCGACTTCAATCCTCGCTTCGTGAGCGAGCGACTGATCGACGAGAGCGCAGCCGTAATGGGCCAGACGGCCGAGAATCTCCACGACGCCTTCCCCCACCTGACGCGGGAGGCCGCCGATCGCTACGCGCTCGAGAGCCAGGTCAGGGCGACCCGCGCCTGGGCCGACGAGCACGGCGTGATGTCGCGCACCGTCGTGCCGATGAGCGTCTTCGGCGAGGAGGGCTGGCGGGTCGCCGCGCGCGACGAGTTCCTGCGGCCTGAGACGACGCTCGAGGGCCTCGCCGCATTACG
>JAYTJO010000628.1:0-1841 GCA_043730975.1 Thermoleophilia bacterium
GCGATGGAGACTGTAAAACTGCAGCCCGCCGATCATATACGCGATCTGATAAAGCGGCCCGTACTCGCCTGAAAGCGAACGGCGGACTTCAGCAAGTGCGTTTTCGCGTTCGTGGCCGACCTTGTTTACGTCTGAGCTACGCGCCTCCGTACACTTGCACCATGAGAATTGGTGTCCTCGCCCTCCAGGGAGCGTTCCGCGAGCACCTGGCCGCCCTCGAGCGCCTCGGTGTCCACGGTGTTGAGGTGCGCTTGCCGGAACAGCTCGACGGACTCGATGGGCTCGTCATCCCCGGCGGCGAATCGACCACGATGCTGCGTCTCATGGGCCTCTACGGCCTCGACGACGCGATTCGCGCCTTCCCTGGTGCGATCCTCGGCACCTGCGCCGGGATGATCGTCCTCGACCGCGAAAGGCTCGGGCTGATCGATCTCGCAGTCGAGCGCAACGCCTTCGGGCGCCAGATTGCGAGTTTCGAAGCGCCGATTCAGATCGAGGGAGAGGTTGAACCATTCGTGGCGGTCTTCATCCGCGCTCCCTGGGTCGCCGACGCCGGGCCGGGGGTCGCTATCCTCGCCGAGATCGACGGCCATCCGGTGCTCGCGCGCGAGGGGCGTGTCCTCGTTGCGTCGTTCCACCCGGAGCTGACCGACGACACGCGAGTGCACGAACGGTTCCTGGAGCTCGTACGGGAGGAGCAGGGTGTCAGGGCATAGCAAGTGGTCGACGATCAAGCACAAGAAGGGTGCCGCCGACGCGAAGCGGGGCAAGCTCTTCACCAAACTCTCTCGCGCGATTCTCGTTGCCGCAAAGGAGGGTGGCTCCGATCCGGCCACCAACGCCGCGCTTGCCAATGCCGTCGAGAAGGCACGCTCGTACTCGATGCCGAAGGACAACATCGACCGGGCGATCGCCAAGGGCTCGGGCGAGGGAACCGACGGGGCGACGTTCGAGACGGTGGTCTACGAGGGATACGGCCCCGAGGGCGTTGCCGTGATCGTCGAGGCGCTGACCGACAACCGCAACCGCACTGCCGCAGACGTGCGGCACCTGTTCTCGAAGCACGGTGGCAACCTCGGAGCGACGGGAGCAGTCGCCTGGCAATTCGAGCGCCGCGGCATCGTGCTCGTTCCCGCCGAAGGCGTCGACGAGGACGAGCTCTTTCTCGCGGTCGCCGACGCCGGCGCCGACGACATCGACCTGGACGGCTCCGTCTTCCAGATCTCGAGCGCACCGGAGCAGCTGTCCGCCGTCCGTGAAGCGGTCGAGGAGGCCGGGTTCCAGGTCGAGTCGGCAGAGCTCCCGATGGTGCCCAAGGTAACCGTCGAGATCGGCGACGAATCGACCGCGAAGAAGGTCGTGCGACTGCTCGAGGGGCTCGAGGACAACGACGACGTCCAGGACGTCTATGCGAACTTCGACATTCCCGAAAGCGTGCTCGAGGCGGTTACTGCGTAGCTGTCTCGGCGCGATAGGATCTGAGCCGAGAGCGGCGACGGCCGCCGCCTCTAGGCAAAGGAGAGTACAGCGATGAGATGGATCGGCCTTGCCGGCGCGATTCTGGCAGTGGCGTTCGCCGTCGTGGGATGCGGAGGCTCGAGCGACACGGGGAGTGAAGCGGCGTCCGACACCGCCCTGACCGAGACCGTCGGGTCGACGGACACGATCGCCTCGACGGAAGAGACGGCGACAGATACGACGGCGACGGACACAAACGGCACGACGGCCGGGTTGACGCAGAACTGCGATGACCTCGCTGACGTCAGCCAGAAACTCAGTGCTGCCTTCGCCAACGCCTCGGGTAGCGACGCCGGCGGTCTCGAGGCGACAGCCGCTCTGTA
>JAYTJO010000629.1:0-3475 GCA_043730975.1 Thermoleophilia bacterium
GGGCAGCGGGTCTTCTCTCGAAGCTTCAAGTACCACCGTCCGCGTGGCCTCGTCTGCTGCTCGGGTCACTGCGCCAACTGCCAGATGACGGTCGACGGCATCCCGAGCGTCCGCGTCTGCACGACGCCTCTGCGCGAGGGCGCCGCCGTGAAGGGCCAGAACTACATCGGTTCGCTCGAGCACGACCTCATGCAGGCGACGGACAAGTTCGCAGGTCCGTTCACGCCGCCCGGCTTCTACTATAAGACCTTCATTCGCCCCCGCAAGCTCTGGCCGCTCTACGAGAAGTTCCTCCGCAGCGCCGCGGGCCTCGGGCCGCTCGATCCGAACGGCTCGCGCCAGGAGCGCGTCGACGTCGAGAACCGACACGCCGACGTCGCCGTGATCGGCGGCGGTCGGGCCGGCCTCGAAGCCGCCATCGCTGCCGCGCAGGTGGGCAACTCCGTCGTCGTGATCGACGAGGGCTACGACGTCGGTGGGACTCTCCTCGCCGACCGCGACGGGATCGGCACTGCTGTCGAGCTTCGCCGCGCGGCTGTCGAGGCCGGAGTCGAGATCCTCGCTCCCGCGATTGCGATCGGCCTCTTCGAGCAGGGCATGGTGCCGGTCGCCTACGGCAACCTGCTGATCAAGTACCGCGCGCACCGGGTGATCGTCGCGAGCGGAATCATCGAGCAGCCCCTCGTCTTCCCGGGCAACGACCTCATCGGAGTGATGTTGCCCGATGCGGTGCGCCGGCTCGTGAACGGCTTCTCGATCAAACCGGGCGAGCGAGCGGTCGTGCTCACGGTCGACGATCGAGGGCATCAGGCTGCCGCAGATCTCGAGGCGGCGGGCGTCGAGATCGCGCGCATCGTCGACTTCCGCAACGCGAGCCCCGCCATCGAAGCGCAGGGCAAGGGCGGCAAGGTCTCCCAGGTGGCGATCGACGGCATGCACGTAAAGGCCGATCTCCTCGTCATGTCCGGCAGTCCGCAGCCGAACTACAAGCTCCTTGCCCAGGCGGGCGCGCGGGTTGCCTACGACGAGAGCCGCGGCGTCTTCGTCCCGACCGACCTGCCCGCCAACGTCGAAGCCGTGGGCGCGGTGACCGGCGACGTGGGCGAACCCGCCGTGCCGAGCCCGATTCTCGACCACCGCGGCGACAAGTGTTTTGTCTGCTTCTGCGAGGACCAGACGACGAAGGATCTCAAGTACGCGATCGCCGAGGGCTTCGACTCGATCGAGCTGTCGAAGCGCTACACGACGGTGACGATGGGCCCGTGTCAGGGCCGCCTCTGTCACACGAACTCGATTCGCGTCTACGCGAAGACGACCGGGATCGATGAGAACACGATTGGCACGACGACATCGCGGCCGCCGTACACGCCGATCTCCATGGGCCTCGTTGCCGGCCCGCCGCAGGAGCCGAAGAAGCGCACCTCCCTCCATCACCGCCACAAGGACATGGGCGGGACGATGATGTGGACCGGCGCGTGGCGCCGCCCGCACTCCTACGGCCCGGATGCCGGCGCCGAGGCGCAACACGTGCACAAGGCGCTCGGCCTGATCGACGTCTCGACGCTCGGCAAGATCCTCGTCATGGGCCCTGACGCCGGCGCGTTCCTTGATCGCGTCTACCCGAACCGGTTCTCCGACCTCAAGGTCGGCCGCACCCGCTACGGCGTCCTCACCGGTGATGCCGGCCGGATCATGGACGACGGCGTCGTCGCGCGGGTCGACGAGGACACGTTCTACGTCTCCGCCACCTCGACCGGCGCCGATGGCGTCTACCAGTGGTTCACCTGGTGGAACGCGGTCTGGTTCATGGACGTCCAGTTCGCGAACATGACCGGCGCGCTCGCTGCTGTCAACGTCGCGGGCCCGAACGCGCGCGAGGCGATGCAGCGGGTCTCGGGCGACGACTTCTCCTCCGAGGGGTTCGGCTACCTCGACGCGAAGCACGTCACCGTTGCCGGCGTCCCGACGCTCGCGCTTCGCATCGGCTTCGTCGGCGAGCTCGGCTACGAGCTGCATTTCCCGGGCTCGCTCGCCGAGCACGTGTGGGACGCGATCTTCGAGAAGGCAGCCGATCTCGACCCGAAGCCGTTCGGCCTCGAGCCCCAGCGCATTCTCCGTCTCGAAAAGGGGCACGTGATCGTCAGCCAGGACACCGACTCCGAATCGAACCTGCACGAGGCAGCGATGCCGTGGCTCGTGAAGAACGACAAGGACTTCGAGTGGATCGGGAAGTGGGCGACGCAGCAGGTCGCCGACCGCGGTCTCAAGTGGATGCTCGTGGGATTCGAGAGCCCCTCGGGTGCGATCCCGGTCGAGGGTGGCCAGGTCGTCATCGACGGCGTCTCTTCCGGCCGTGTCACGAGCGTGCGGCGCAGCGCGGAGCTCGACAAGGTAATCGGGCTCGCGATCGTGCCGAACGAGCTGGCCGTCGACGGTGGGCGCTTCGACGTCCAGGTCAACGGGCGCCCCACACCGATGACGGTGCATCTCGGTGCGTTCTACGACCCGGCCGGCGAGAAGGTGAAGTCGTGAGTCATGCATTCATGTCCGTCGACGCGGCAGCTGACCGCGGCGGGTTCCATCCCGTTGCGACCTCGGCGATCGATCGCGCACAGCGCGAGCTCGGTGCCACGTTCGAGGAGCGCGGCGGCTGGCTCGTCCCGGTTGCGATTCCGGGCGAGGAGGAGCACTCCGCAGTCCAGATCGCAGACGTCTCGCACCTGACGAAGCTCGAGCTGCGCCCCGCGGGGGTACCGATCGAGGGCGACGGAGTCATCTGGTACGAGATCTCGCCCCGTCGCGCGCTCGTGATGGGTGCGCCTCCACTCGGTGACTCGGTGCGCGAGCAGGTCGGAGAGCGGTTCTCGCTCGATGTCACGAGCGCGTACTCCGTGATCGCGATCGTCGGCCCGGAGGCAGAGACGGTGCTCCGCAGGATGACCCACATCCACCACTTCCCCTCTGGCGGCGAGATCGCCCACGTGCAGGGGCATATCCTTCAGCGCGGCGGTGGCTTCTGGGTCATCTGCGCGCAGGAGCTCGGCCAGTACGTCTGGGAGGTCGCCGTCGACCGTGCGTCCGCGCTCGGTGGAGGACCCGTCGGCGTCGACGCACTCGGTGGAGGAGCGGCATGAAGGACATCTTCTTCCGCAAGGAGATCCTGAAGCGACCAGGGCCGCTGAAGAAGCACTACGACGTGGTCATCATCGGTGGCGGCTCGCACGGCCTCGCGACGGCCTACTACCTCGCGATCCACCACGGCATCACCGACGTCGCGATCCTCGAGAAGAACTACATCGGATCGGGCGCGGCCGGGCGGAACACGACGATCATCCGCTCGAACTACCGCACCCCCGAAGGGGCTGCGTTCTACACCGAGAGCGTCAAGCTCTACGAGAAGCTCTCGGCCGACCTCAACTTCAACATGATGTTCTCGCAGCACGGGCATTTCACGCTCGCGCACTCGGATCGGTCG
>JAYTJO010000630.1:0-6286 GCA_043730975.1 Thermoleophilia bacterium
CAGCTGAAGCTCCCGCGAGGTGCTGCGCGCCTCGAGCTCGAGGTGCCGGGCCAGGCCTCGCGTCCTCCCGCCGAGCTCGTGGAGCTTCTCCCCGCGTACCTTCGGGGCAGGCAGCTCGTTCCCGTCGCGCGGCTTCGTACGCGCCGCGAGACGATCCGCGTGAACGGTGCCGAGATCGTCGACGATAGCGTCTCCGTCCTCGAGGGCCAGCGGGTTGCAAAACGATTCAGGGAGATCGAGATCGAGCTCGTCGAGGGCGACGAGCGAGATCTGAGACAGCTCGTCAAGGCGATGCGCCGGAGCGGGGCGATCGAGCAGGGAGCGCTACGGCCGAAGCTGCACCGCGCGCTCGACATCCCCGCGCCGACGCAGTCCTCGACGATCGAGAAGGACGCTCCACCCGGTCTCGCGCTTGCGGCGGCGCTCGGCCACGAGTACCGGGAGCTCCTGATCCACGATCCAGGAACGCGACGCGGCGTCGACCCGGAGGACCTGCACCAGCTCAGGGTTGCGACCCGTCGCCTCCGGGCGTTTCTGCGCGCTGCAGGAGTTCTCGTCGAGAAGGAATGGGCCGTCTCACTCCGCGAGGAGCTCGGTTGGCTGGGCGGACATCTCGGCCCGGCGCGGGACCTCGACGTCATGCTCGAGCGGCTTCGCAGCGAGGTGGCTGCTCTCGAAGCGGACGGCGCAGGTGCGGGAGGACTTCTCGTCGCGCTCGAGGAGGAACGGGAGGCGGCCTACAGGGATGTCGTCGAGGTACTCGGTGCTACACGCTACTTCGCGCTACTCGGACGCCTCGAAGCTGCTGCGTCACCTCCACTGAGCGGCGATGAGACGACGCTCGCCGCGGTGTACCACCGTGAGGCGAAGCGGATGCGCCGAACGTTCGCGGCGCTCGGGGATGAGCCCGCGGACGATGCGCTCCACGCATCACGCATCGCCGTGAAGCGAGCCCGCTACGCCGCCGATCTCGCCGCGCCCGAGCTCGGGCGGCCCGGCGAGCGGTTCGTGACGATCGCGAAGCAGCTGCAGGACATCCTTGGCGATCACCAGGACGCCGTCTTTGCCGAGGCCCGGATTCGCGCGTGGGCAGCGTCCGACCCTGCAGGGGCGTTCGCCGCCGGCCGGCTCGTGCAGCTCGAGCGTGATCGGAAGGCCGTGGCTCGCGCTGCGTGGCCCGAGACGTGGCGACAGCTCGACGAAGCGGCCCGGCGGGCAGTCCGCTGAGCAAGGTTGTACGGGCGGCGGGCGGGATCATCGCCCGCGGCGCAGGTCCTGCGGCGGAAGTCCTCCTCGTCCATCGGCCGCAGTACGACGACTGGACGTTCCCCAAGGGCAAGGTCGAACCGGGTGAGAGCGACGAGGAGTGTGCGGTTCGCGAGGTCGAAGAGGAGACCGGGCTTCGGTGCTTGCTCGGACTGGAGCTCGAGCCCACCTCCTACCTCGACGCGAAGCAGCGTCCGAAGACCGTGCGCTACTGGGTGATGGAGGTCGTGGGCGGAGCGCTGCGCTTCGACTTCGAGGTCGACGCGGCGCGTTGGGTGACGGTGCGTGAAGCCGGGGAGCTGCTCACCTACCCGCGCGACGTCGATCTGCTGCGATCAGTCGACGTGTAGCCGACGGGAACATGGTCTCGTGCCGCGGCTGGGGCGACCTCGCGGAGTGGTCGCGAGCGTTCCTCGACGTGCTCGACCGTTCGGCGATCGCCACCTGACTGCGTTACGCGTCGGCCGGCAGAAGTGCAAATGCCGCACCGCCGGTCGTTCTCAGCGCGCGGAAGTGACGTTCGTCGAGCGTGAGGACACGGTTGCAGTCGTAGTGGTCGGCGAGCACGACGATGGAAGCATCAGCGAGCCCGATGCCAAGGTCTCCATAGCGCTCCACGATGAGGCGAGCCTCGCCGATGTCGTCCGACGCAAACGGCGCTAGCTCGTAGGAGCCGGCCTCGACGTCCCGAAGCAGTTCGATCGACGCCGAGACAGAGATTCTCGTGCTGAGCAGATAGTCGAGCTCGGCGAGCACGAAGGGACTCAGGATGAGTGTCTCGCCCGTCTCGACCACCATTCGGGCGCCCTCGTGAAACCGCTGCGAGCGATCGAGTGCGGCGAAGATCCCGCTCGTGTCGACCAGGATCACTGCTCGCCGAACCCCTCGAGCGCTGCGTTCCAGTCGTCGATCGGGTGCCCGCTCTCGTACAGCGCGGTGCGTGGTCGCGGCCGTTCGATCTCACCCGTGTAGTGCTCGATCGCCGCCCTGATCACCGCTGCCTCCGAGACCCGCTTGCGCGCAGCGACCCGTTTGACCCGCTGGATCAACCCTTCCGGAAGGTACACCGTCGTCTTTTCCATCCCTTTATAGTACCATATATAGTGCCATACGTAGCGCGGGCGCCCCATCGGGCTTGCACCGGGCGGGTCGAGGGCACCGAGCCGGTAGCCTGCGTCGCCATGAGCAGCGACTACGTCTACACGATGTACCGGGTCGACAAGTTCTACGGCTCCGACCGGCAGGTGCTTGCGAACATCTCCCTCTCGTTCCTCCCCGGGGCGAAGATCGGGGTGCTAGGGCCGAATGGCGCGGGAAAGTCGACGCTGATGCGAATTATGGCCGGCCTCGAGGAGCCGTCGTCCGGCGTCGCCGAGCTCCACCCAGGCGCGACGGTGGGATTCCTCCAGCAGGAGCCCGAGCTCGATCCGACGAAGGACGTGCGCGGTAACGTCGAGGACGGCGTGCGCGACCTGCGCGACCTGCTCGACCGCTTCAACGCCGTTTCTGCCGCCTTCGCCGAGCCCGACGCCGACTTCGACGCGCTCCTCGCCGAGCAGTCGAAGGTGCAGGAGCAGATCGACCGTCACGACGCCTGGGGCCTCGACGCCGCGCTCGACCGCGCGATGGACGCGCTGCGCCTGCCCGAAGGCGACCGAGACGTCACGAGCCTGTCGGGGGGTGAGCGCCGGCGGGTGGCGCTGTGCCGATTGCTCCTTGCCTCGCCGGATCTCCTCCTGCTCGACGAGCCCACGAACCACCTCGACGCCGAGTCGGTCGCGTGGCTCGAGCGGTTTCTCGAGGACTACAAGGGCACCGTGATGGCCGTCACCCACGACCGCTACTTCCTCGACAACGTCGCCGGCTGGATCCTCGAGCTCGATCGCGGCAAGGGGCTCCCGTTCGAGGGGAACTACACCTCGTGGCTCGAGCAGAAGCAGGCGCGCCTCGCCGTCGAGGAGAAGACCGAGTCGGCCCGTCGTCGCACGCTCGCCCGTGAGCTCGAATGGGTGCGGATGAGCCCGCGGGCTCGGCATGCGAAGTCGAAGGCGCGCATCACCTCCTACGAGAAGCTGCTTGCCGAGGACGAGAACTTCAAGGTCGAGGGCGTCGAGATTCACATTCCCGCAGGGCCACGTCTCGGCGACCTCGTCGTCGACGCCGAGCACGTGGTCAAGGGCTTCGGCGACAGGCTCCTCGTCGAGGATCTCACCTTCTCTCTCCCTCCCGGCGGCATCGTCGGCGTGATCGGGCCGAACGGCGCGGGCAAGACGACGCTGTTCAAGATGATCGCCGGTGAGGAGCAGGTGGACGATGGCGAGCTTCGCGTCGGTGAGACGGTGCAACTCGCCTACGTCGATCAGTCTCGCGGTGGCCTCAACCCGCAGAACACAGTGTGGAAGGAGATCTCCGAGAATCAGGACATCGTGATGCTCGGCAAGCGCGAGGTGAACTCGCGCCAGTACACGTCCTGGTTCAACTTCCGCGGCGGCGACCAGCAGAAGCTCGTCAAGGATCTCTCGGGCGGCGAGCGCAACCGCGTCCACCTGGCGAAGCTCCTCAAGTCGGGCGGCAACGTGCTCCTTCTCGACGAGCCGACGAACGACCTCGACGTCGACACGTTGCGGGCACTCGAGGATGCGCTCATCGACTTCGCCGGTTGCGCGGTCGTGATTACCCACGATCGCTGGTTCCTCGACCGCATCGCGACGCACATCCTTGCCTTCGAGGGCGACTCGCAGGCGACCTGGTTCGAAGGCACCTGGGGCGAGTACGTCGCCTGGGTCACCGAGACACGAGGCGCCGAAGCGCTCGAACCGCACCGCATCGCGTACAAGCCTCTCGTTCGGCCGTGACGCCGAAGCGTGTGGGACGCTTTTCTGGCACACGCGGAGGCGGCGCGGCTGCGGTAGGACTGCCGTGATCGAGCTACCGGTCGCCGATCCGGGGCGACCGGATACGCGCTCGCCGATCCGGTTGCTCGTCTGGGTCGGGCGGCACCAGGTCGGCACCATCCTCGTCGCAGTCACCTTCGGGATCATCTGGATGGTCGCGCAGGCACTGATGCCATATGCGATCGGCCAGGCGATCCAGCAGGGGATCGTCGACGATGACCAGGACGCGCTCGTCCGGTTCTGCGTTCTGCTCGGAGCGCTCGGCGTCATCCAGGCAGTTGCTGGCACGTTCCGCCACCGCTTCTCGGTACAGAACTGGCTGCAGGCTTCCTTCAGGCTCGTACAGGTCGTCGGCCATCACGCTGCTCGCTCGGGCGATGCAGTGCGGGCGGAGCTGTCGACGGGCGAGGTGGTCGCCACCGTGTCGAACGATGCCCTTCGTGCCGGTGGCGCCTTCGACATTCTCGCGCGCCTCGCGGGCAGCATCGTCTCCTACATCGTCGTCGCGGCCATACTCCTCACGACCTCCACGAAGCTCGGTCTGATCGTTCTCCTCGGCGTGCCGCTCCTCACCGTCTCGCTCAGCTTCGTGATCAAGCCGCTCCACGTCAGGCAGCGGGAGCAGCGCGACGAGGTCGGTCTCCTGACGGCGCTCGGCGCCGACACCGCTGCCGGGCTTCGCGTCCTGCGTGGCGTTGGCGGCGAAGACGCGTTCTTCGCCCGCTACGAGCAGCGCTCGGAGGCCGTTCGCTCGAGCGGGGTGCGTGTGGCGACGCCACAGTCGACGCTCGATGCGGCTCAGGTGCTCCTGCCCGGGCTCTTCGTCGTCCTCGTGACGTGGGTCGGCGCGCATCTCGCTGCGTCGGGCCAGATCTCAGCAGGGGAGCTGATCGCCTTCTACGGGTACGCCGGGTTTCTCGTGATCCCGCTCCGGACGTCAGCAGAAGCGGTCGAGAAGTTCACACGTGCCCACGTCGGAGCCCGCAAGATGCTGCGCGTCCTCGCCGTCGAGCGAGCGGTCGAGGATCCTTCTGAGCCGCTGCCGGAGCCGCCCGTCGGCGCTCCACTGTTCGATCCCGACTCCGGACTCGCGATCGAGCCCGGGACTCTGACGTGTCTCGTCTCGGCCGATCCTGACGAGACGAGCGCGCTCGCCGACAGGCTCGGCCGCCTCGTCGACGACTGCGGGGTGATGCTCGGCGAGACGCCGCTCGATCGGCTGCCCCTCGACGTCGTCCGCCGCCGGATTCTCGTCAGCGAGCCCGACCCGCTCATCTTCTCGGGGACGCTCCGGAGTGAGCTCGACCCGTGGGGGCGCTCGGGCGACGACGAGATCACGACCGCGATCGAGGTTGCAGCGGCCGAGGATGTGCTGGTCGCGCTTCCGGCGGGCCTCGACGAGATCGTCGACGAACGTGGCAGATCGTTCTCCGGTGGGCAGCGGCAGCGGCTCGTGCTCGTCCGGGCGCTGCTCGCAGACGTGGAGATCCTCGTCCTGGTCGAGCCGACGAGCGCCGTCGACGCCCACACCGAGGCGCGGATCGCGCGCCAGCTGCATGACTTCCGCGCGGGTCGCACCACGGTCGTCGTGACGGCAAGTCCGCTCGTGCTCGATCGCGCTGACGTCGTGGTGCTCATTGCCGACGGGAAGGTTCAGGCGATGGGGACACACCGGGAGCTGCTCCGGGCGAGCACCGATTACCGGGATGTCGTCACGCGGGGAGAGGCCGGATGAGCAAGCTTCTGCCCATCGCGAGCCCCAAGGAGATGCGTCGTCAGGCGGCGATGCTCGCGGGTCGCCATCGCCGCGCGATGATCGGTGTCCTGATCTTGCATGCCCTCGCTGCTGCCACCGGCCTCGTCGGCCCACCGCTCCTCGGCTCCCTCGTCCAGGGTCTGCAGACCGAGATCGACACCGCGGAGATCGACCGCGTGGTACTGATCCTGGGCGTCTTCCTCGTCGCCCAGACGATCCTCACGTTCTTTGCCCGTCGCGCATCGTTCGTCCTCTCCGAGCAGATGTTCGCCGAGTTGCGTGACGACTTCATGCGCCGTGTCCTCGCGCTGCCCCTGTCGACGGTCGAACGGGCGGGGATCGGCGATCTCGTCTCACGAACCACCGCCGA
>JAYTJO010000631.1:0-1718 GCA_043730975.1 Thermoleophilia bacterium
GGCCAGGATGTCCGCCGCAATCGTCGTGTAGGCGTGCCCGATGTGCGGGGTCGAGTTCACGTAGTAGATCGGCGTCGTGACGTAGAAGCGCTCCATGACCACCGATTCTACGGAGGCGCGCCAGAAGCGCCGCGCCGACGCCGACGCACGCGAGGAGGGCAAGGGCGCCGAGAACCGCGGCGAGGCGCCGATCGACCTGATGCAGCGCTCCCGGTACGGGGCTCGGCGACGGTCCCTTCTCGGTACGGCCAGGCGCAGGCCGCCGTTCCCCCCGGGAGACAGGAGAAGCACCATGAGAGGCTGTGGGTGACGATGTGGAACGCTCGGGAGAGTGCCTCTCGCCACGGATCGCCTCGGGTCGTAACGCTGCAACGGCAGGCAGGGTCGGAACACCCTCGGAAGGGCGACCAGCACGCGACCCGGCGACGGTGATCGAGGTTGTTCGCGGGCGTCGGAGAGTCATCCTCCCGCGGGATGCGAGCGGGTGGGAGGCACCGGTACGCTGTCCCAGTCGAGCGGTGCTCCTCGCTGCCCGCGGCGTGACGGCCGCGATGCCGGGAACGGACGAGATCACGGAGGCAGTGATCGGTGGTGTGATGGCACCGGCGGGAGCAGGCTCATCGGCGAGGACCGCAGTCGCATCGGGCACGGTGATCGGAGCCATGGTCGATGCCTGTCCCTGTGTGATCTCGGGGCCAACGGCCACAGCCGGTGGCGTTGGGACAACCACAACGGGAGCCGGTGACTCGGCTGCAGGTGCGGGGGGAGGAGCAACGGCACGGGGCGGCAGGAGCGTTGCTGGATCGACATAGCCATCCGCCGCCGAGGAGACCCTGATGCCGAGGTGCACGTACGGCGCTTGCCATTCCGACCCACCGCTCAGTCCTGCGACGCCGATTGCGTCTCCCTCTGCGACCGTCGCGCCCTTGCTCGTCGTGATCGCTCCGAGGTGTGTCACAGACACGGCGTAGCCGGCGAACTGGATCGTGATGGTACGCCCCGAGCCGGGCACGGAGCCGGCAAAAGAGACGATCCCTGACGCCGGGGCACGAACCACCTCGCCATCACCTCCGGCGACATCGACGCCGCGATGCTGTCCTGCCGCATAGGGATCCGGCCCGAGCGAGTAGGGCCTGAGAACGTCTCCCGAGAGAGGCCAGGTCCAGCTCCAGCCGGACGGCACCGCAACGAGGGCGACAAGGACAGCGAGACCGATCGTGAGCCGACGCACCGTTCCACCTCCTGTAGACACTGTTTCTCAACCATGTTCCCCAAATAGGCAACACCTGAAACAGAATAGCGCGTCGAGATCTCGTTGTCAACTCTGCCTACAGGGAGGTCGAGTACAGCGTGTTCCGGGAGACTCCCGTGAGCCGGGCGACCACGCTGGCGGCGACGCCTCGGGGGGCCCCGGCCGCGACGAGCTCGACCACGGCGCCGATCGCAGCCTCGGCATCGGCGACACGTGTCGAGGGACCGATGACGAGCGTCACCTCTCCACGAGGCGCCTCGCTGTATCGCTCCGCGATCGCCGCCGCCGGGCCGGTGACAACCTCCTCGAATACCTTCGTCAACTCGCGACAGACGGCGACGAGCCGCTCCGGCTCGACCGCTGCCAGGCTCGCGAGTGAAGCCGGGAGCCTGCGGGAGGACTCGAACGCCACGGTCGGATGAGGCCACGCGCCGAGCTCGAGCCAGAGCGCAGCTCGATCTCGCTC
>JAYTJO010000632.1:0-1528 GCA_043730975.1 Thermoleophilia bacterium
ACCGCCTGCGGAGCGACGAGCGCAGCGAGTTGGTCGAGTTTCCGACGGGCATGGAGCTCTTGCCAGATCCCGATTCCGGTGTTCGTGAGAATGATCGCCAGGAAGAGGGCATCCCGCCAGTCAGCGAAGACAAGCGTCAGAAGGCCGAGCGCGAGGAGGACGGCGTTGAACGGCGTGATCGCATTCGCGCGAACGATCGTCGCCGTCGACCGACTCGTGGGAGCGTCCCTCACCACACCCCGCGCCGCGAGTCGCCCTGCAGCCTCCGTCTCGGTCAGGCCTGAGCTCACTCGACCGAGGCTAACAGCGGTGCACCGGTTCGCCTCGAGAGGAGCACGCCTAGTGCGCCACCTCCAAATGTCCCACGGTAACCCCGTAGGGGAGATGGCGCAGCCTCTCCCGGGACAGAGCACGGCAACCACTAGCCTCAGGGGCAGACAGGCGTGACGTTCTGAGCCACCGCACTAGTCCGGCGGATGGACCTTGCCATTCGAGCGGGCACGCGTGGCTATCTCCTTCTGCCGCTCCACGGTCTCCGCCGCGATTGCCAGAAGCTCGCACAGGCGCACGAGCCTGACGCGCTCCGAGCTCTCGGCCAGCAGCTCCTGTTTCAGGTCGGGTGAGAGCTCGAAACGGCCCGCGACCGCAAACGAGAGCTCCGGTGTCGTTGGATCTGGCGATTCGAGATCGCTTCCCGTCAGCTCGGCGAGACGGGCAAAGAGCGCAAGCGCGCGCGCGATATCGGGGCCGACTGCCGGATCGTCCTGGTCGTCGAAGGGCTCCACCTTCGCTGTCACGAACGGCCTGCCCGAGGTCAGCTCCAGCAGCCGAAACCGCTCACCCCCTTCGACAACGATGTTCAGGCGGCCGTCCTCGAAGCGCTCTGTCACATCGCTGACCGTCGCGAGCGTCCCAACCTGTCGCAAGCCATCATCGTCCGCGTAGACGATCCCGAACGGAATCCCCTGTTCGAGACTCTCCCCGATCAGCTCCTGATAGCGCGGCTCGAAGATGTGCAGGGGCACCTGCTCCGCCGGAAGCAGAACGAGCCCGAGCGGAAAGAGGCCGATCTCATCCATGTCCGTGAAGACTACGCGCGCGCCGGAGGTCCCGGTCGCGGCGCCTGAGCACAGCTACCTCAGGCCTGTGGAATCCGGGCCTCGAGCGCGGCGCCGAGCGCCGTCCTCACAGGCTCGAGCTCGATCCGGTCGAGCACATCCTGGAAGAAGCCACGTACGATCAGACGCTCTGCCTCCTGCCGGGACAGTCCACGCGCCATGGCATAGAAGAGCTGCTCGCGGTCGACCTGGCTCAGCGTCGCACCGTGCGTGCACCGCACGTCGTTCGCGAGGATCTCGAGTCCCGGGATCGAATCGGCGTGGGCCGTCTTCGAGAGCAGCAGGTTGCGGTTCTCCTGGTAAGCGTTCGTCTTCTGCGCACCCTTCTCGACCCTGATCATTCCGCGCCAGACGGCGCTCGCGGTGTCACGCAGCACACCCTTGAACGCGAAGTCGGACGTCGTGTTCGG
>JAYTJO010000633.1:0-2114 GCA_043730975.1 Thermoleophilia bacterium
TCGGGCAAGTCGACCGTCCTGCGGACGATCAACCTGCTCGAGGAGCCGAGCGAAGGCTCCGTCCGCGTGCTCGGAGTCGAATACGGGCCTGGCCTGCCCGACGTCAAGGCCGAGAAACGGGGCGGCCCAGTCCAGCTTCGCCGCCACGTCGGAATGGTCTTCCAGCAGTTCAACCTCTTCCCACACCTGACCGCGCTTCACAACGTCGCGCTCCCGCTGCGGGCCGCGAAGGGCATGCGGCGGAACGGGGCGGAGGAACGGGCCGGGATCGCGCTCCAGCAGGTCGGCCTGCTCCGGTGGGCGGGTCACTACCCGGCGGAGCTCTCGGGCGGGCAGCAGCAGCGCGTCGCGATCGCTCGCGCGCTCAGCCTCGACCCCGAGGTGATGCTCTTCGACGAGCCGACCTCCGCACTCGACCCCGAGCTCGTCGGCGAGGTGTTGGCGGTCATGCGGGAGCTCGCCGAGAGCGGGATGACGATGGTAATCGTCACGCACGAGCTCAACTTCGCGCGCGAGATCGGCGACTTCAACGTCTTCATGGATCAGGGCCTGATCGTCGAGTCGGGGCGGCGCGGCTTCCTCGACTCGTGCGAGAACCCTCGCACGCGCCAGTTCATCGAGGCGGTCCTATGAGCCTCGTTGCGAACTACGACTGGAGCCTGGTCTGGGAGAACAGGGAGTCGTTCTTCCGCGGGCTCCTCGTCGCGATCGAGGTCGCGGCGGTCGCGCTCGTCCTCTCGGTGATCGTCGGGCTCGTGCTTGCGCTCGCCCGGATGAGCAAGCCGCCGTTCTCCTGGCTCGCGATGATCTACGTCAACGTCTTCCGCGGCGTGCCGGCCCTCGTGAGCGTGCTCTGGGTCTACTTCGGGATCTCGCTGCTTCTCGGGATCAACTTCACCGTCTTCCAGGCCGCCGTGATCGCGCTCGTCCTCCTCTACGGCGCCTTCATCTCCGAGATCTACCGGGCAGCGCTGCAGGCGATCCCGCGCGGGCAGCGCGAGGCCGGGCTCGCGGTGGGGATGCACCCGATCCGCGTCTTCGTCCAGGTGATCCTGCCCCAGGCGACGAAGATCGCGATCCCGAACATCGGCAGCATGTTCATCGGGATGATCAAGGACACCTCGACCTTCACCGTGATCGGCCTGCTCGAGGTGGCCCGCGTGACGCAGAACATCAACTCGGTCACGTTCCAGCCTTTCGTCCTCTTCACGGCCGCAGCGGCGATGTACGTGGGAGCGACGTTCTTCTTCGACTTCCTCTTCCGCGTGATCGAGAAGTCGCTGACGACCCCGCCCGGCGGCGGGATCGCAGGCGCGGTAACGCGCCGGCGCAGACAAAGGATCGATCTCGTCGTCAAGAACGTCGAGGCACTGTCGGGCAGGACCTAAATGTCGGACATCCACGGCCTCCGGGCCACGAACAGGGAGGGCATGCACGTGAACAGCGAGAAAAGGCGGATCCGCTTCACCGCCGGGGTGGTCAGCGCGCTCGCGGCGCTCGCCGTGATGGCGATGGTCGCGACCGGCGCGTCGGCGAAGCCCGACGCGACCAATCCGTACCACCTGAACAAGGCCGGGACGCTGACGGTCGGGATGACGCTGCAGTTCAAGCCGCAGATGTACCTCAACTCAAAGGGGCAGCCGGCCGGCTACGACGTCGTCCTGGTCAAGGCTCTCGCGAAGCGGATGGGCGTCAAGCTCGACATCAAGAACCTCGACTTCAACGGCCTGATCCCGGGTCTCGTCTCGAAGAAGTTCGACATGGTCTCGGTCGGCCTCTCGAACACGCCCGAGCGACGCAAGGCT
The DNA here is from genome assembly GCA_043730975.1 of Thermoleophilia bacterium. Taxonomy (GTDB): domain Bacteria; phylum Actinomycetota; class Thermoleophilia; order Gaiellales; family Gaiellaceae; genus Gaiella. The sequence continues at coordinate 1,806 of JAYTJO010000633.1, forward strand.
GTCGGCTTCAGCCGGCCGTACGTCCCGTATGCGCAGATCATGGCGGCGCGGGTGGGCGACTCGACGCCGGGGACGATCGCCGCGTGGAACAACTCGGACAAGGCGATCACCTCGCTGCAGGGGTCGACCGCCGAGCAGCTCGTGCAGAAGACGTTCCCGAACGCCGTTTCGAAGTCGTTCCCGGACCAGAACGCCGCGTTCCTCGAGGTGGCCACCGGGCGGGCGGACGGGATCGTGGTCGAGAACTACCTGCTAGCCCAGTTCAGCAAGTCGAACCCCGGCAAGCTGAAGCAGGTGCCGTTCAAGAAG
>JAYTJO010000634.1:0-1940 GCA_043730975.1 Thermoleophilia bacterium
TCGAGATCGTCGACCGAGACACCGCTTCGTGCGAGCAGCTTCCGGACGGCGGGCACCGGTCCGATGCCCATCACGGCCGGATCGACGCCAGCGACGGCCGAACCCACGAAGAAACCGAGTGGCTCGATCCCGAGCGCCTGCGCCTTCTCCTCGCTCGCAACCACGAGCGCCGCCGCCCCGTCGTTGATCCCGCTCGAGTTACCGGCGGTGACGGTCCCGCCATCACGAAACGCGGGCTGCAAAGACGCCAGCTTCTCGAGCGTCGTGTCGGGCCGGGGATGTTCGTCGCGAACAAGGTCTCCGGCAGGAACGAGCTCGTCGTCGAAGCGGCCCGCCTCCGACGCAGCGACCCAGCGCATGTGTGAGCGAAACGCGAACGCATCCTGGTCGACCCGGGTGACGCCCCAGCGCTCGGCAACGTTCTCGCCCGTCTCGCCCATGCGTTCGCTCGACCAGCGCTCCTCGTAACGGGGATTGAGGAACCGCCAGCCCAGGGTGGTGTCGTAGAGGGGCCGTTCGTCATCCGGGCTCGCGGGATCGGGCTTTGCGGTGACGAGCGGCGCGCGGGTCATCGACTCGACGCCACCGGCGACGAAGAGGTCACCATCCCCCGCGATCACCGCGTGGCAGGCGCCGACGACCGCCGCAAGCCCTGAGGCGCACAGCCGGTTGACGGTGACGCCGCCGACCGAATCGGGCAATCCCGCAAGGAGCGCGGCGAAGCGCGCGACGTTGCGGGTGTCCTCTCCCGCCTGGTTCGCGCACCCGAGCCAGACGTCCTCGATCTCTCCCGCTTCAACGCCTGCGCGCTCGACGGCAGCCGCCACCGCGAGCGCGGCGAGATCGTCCGGGCGCACCGCAGCGAGGCCACCGCCGTAGCGGCCGATCGGTGTCCGAACCGCGGAAAGGATGACCGCTCTCGTCACATTGCTCGTTGTAGCAACCAGCGGTCGACCTGCTCGGCGCACTGGCGGCCCTCGTTGATCGCCCAGACGATCAGCGACTGTCCGCGCCGTGCGTCACCGGCCGCGAAGACGCCGTCCACCGACGTCGCGTAGCCCGGTGCGTCGACGTTGCCGCGGCCGTCGCGCTCGATCCCGAGCTGCTCGAGCAACGTCTGCTCCGGGTGAAGGAAGCCCATCGCGAGCAGCACGAGCTCCGCCGGGCGCGACTCCTCCGTCCCGGGGATCGCGGCGAACGGCGGCGCGCCGTCGTTCTGCGCCCAGTGGATCTGCTCGATCTTGCCGCCCGAGCCGGAGAGACGTGTCGTCGAGATTGCGAAGTCCCGTTCGCCACCTTCCTTCACTGCGTACGACGTGCGGAGCTTCATCGGCCAGCGCGGCCAGGGCGTGAGATCATCGGGTCGCTTCTCGGGCGGCTCACCGAGCACCTCGATCTGGGTGACCGATGCGGCCTTCTCGCGGTGGGCATTCGCAACGCAGTCAGCGCCGGTATCGCCGCCGCCGATCACGATCACGTGCTTCCCGGCGGCCGTGATCGGGCGTCCTGGAGCGGGGGGCGCGAGCGCACCCACCGTTCCGACCTCGACCGCGATCGCCCGCGCGCGCTCGTACAGGTACTCCATTGCGTAGTGCACGCCGTCGAGCTCGCGGCCCTCGACCGGAAGGTCGCGTGGCACCCGCGAGCCGGTGGCGACGACGACCGCGTCGTGGGTCGCGCGCAGCTCCTCGGCCGAGACGTCGACCCCCACCTCGACGCCGTAGCGGAGCCGGACGCCCTCGGCCTCGAGCTGCGCGAGACGCCGCTCGATCAGACGCTTCTCGATCTTGAACTCGGGCACGCCGAAGCGGACGAGCCCGCCCGCCGCCTCATCACGCTCGAAGACGGTGACGGCGTGCCCGGCGCGCAACAATTCCAGCTTGCCGGAAGTCGTAGGCGCGGCAGCATTGTTGATTGATGCTTGCGACGAGCGAGCACTA
>JAYTJO010000635.1:0-4225 GCA_043730975.1 Thermoleophilia bacterium
AAGGTCGACGAGCTCGAGAAGTCGATGCACGGCGTCACCGATCTCGGTCGCGTGCAGTCCCTCTCCGCCGTCTCCCTCGACGTTGTCGGCCCAGGAAACAGGCTTCATCCCGACGACGCGCTCGACGTAGTAGCGATAGCCGCAACGATCGAAGAGGGAGATGGCGCTATACGAGAGACGGGAGACGTGAGCAGGCGGCGGCGCGGGGATCTCGACGAGGTCGCGGAGGCGTGGGGCTGGAGCCGGCACGTCCTCGCCGGCGCCCTCGAAGAGGAGCAGCTGACCGGCTTCACCTTCCTCGTCGACGAGGCCGGCCGTCGTCTCAGCCTCCGGGCTCGGGGCTACGAAGCGGTCGATGCGCAGGACGACGCCAGCTGCTCCCCGCTCGGCCTCGACGGGGCCGACGAACCCGGGTCGGTCGAGCTCCTCACCGAGCTGCAAACGATCCAGCACCCACCCGATGGGCGTCCGCTCGTCTCGCTCCTTGGTGCGGTCGACAGAGCCCGAGACGATCAGCCGCTCCATTGCCCGCGTCATCGCCACGTAGTAGAGGCGAAGCCGCTCGGCCTCCTCCTGGCCGTCACGCGTCTCCTTGACGTCCTGGTAAGAGCTCGTGACAACCCGCGTCCCGGTATCAGGATGCGCGACCTTGAAGCCGAAGCGACCATCCGAGAGACAGAGGATCTCGTCGCTCGATGTTCGCTCCCGCCCGGCGTCCGCAACGACGACGACCTTGAACTCGAGGCCCTTCGCCGCATGGATCGTGAGCAGCCTCACGGCATCAGCCCCCTCCTCCTCCGAGACGGCGTCGCGCTCGGGCGCGCCCGCGGTGTCCTGCTCGGCGACGAAGCGGATGAACCCCTCGAGGTCTGGCCCTCGCAGCTCCTCGTACGACCGGGCAAGCCTGGCGAGCTTTCGCAGGTTGGCATACCGCCGCTGCCCGTCGCGCCGGGTGAGAACCGCAAGGTCGTAGTCGTGCTCGACGATAATCCGCTCGCAGAGCAATTCGAGCGAGAGTCGCGTCGAGCTCTCGACCAGGCGTTCGTAGCGCTGAAGGAAGGCTCGTACGAGGCGCCGATCGTCCTCGGGAAGATCCGGTGGCAGGGTGCGCTCGATACCCTTGAAGATCGGCCGTCGCTCCGCCGTGGAGCGGATCAGGACGAGCGCGTCGTTGGAGACGCCCACGAACGGCGACGCGAGGACGGTGAGCAGCGCCTCGTCGTCATAGCGGTTCTGCAGCAGCCTCAGGTAGGAGAGCAGATCAACAACCTGTTGCTGGCCGAAGTAGCGGCGACCGGTCATCCGGATTGTCGGCAGATCGACCGCCCGAAGCTCCTCCTCGAACCATTCCGCGTCGGTTCCCGCCGCGAAGAGAAGGACGATCTCGCCGGGCGTGGCAACGCCTGCATCAACGAGCTCGCGCACCCGGAGAGCGACATGTCGCGCCTCCCCACGCCGCCAGTGGAGACCGGAGTCCGCATAGGAGACCTTGTCGGTGACGAGTAGCTCGACCGGTGTGCCGAAGATGGGGTCGCCGTAGCCTGCGGCGGGCTCGAGGGGCTGGAAGTCGTCACCGAACTCATCCGCGAACAGCTCGTTGACCGCCGCGAGCACCTCGGGTCGGGAGCGGTAGTTGAGCGTCAGCGGCAGCACCTGCGACGCGGCGTCGCGCCTGTCGCGAAACACCTTCACATCGGCGTGGCGGAAGCCGTAGATCGACTGGAACTCGTCGCCAACGAAGAACATCTCCTTCGCAGGGCCGGCGCAGGCAAGATCGATCAGCTCCGTCTGGAGCTTGTTCGTATCCTGGAACTCGTCGACCATGATGGAGCGAAAGCGGAGTTGCTCCGCCTCTCGGATGACCTCGTTCTCTCGCAGCAGCTCCCACGCACGAAGCTGAAGATCCTCGAAGTCGAGGGCCGACTCACGATCCTTCGCGGCGGCGTAGGCCGTTGCAAACCCGGTGAGAATCTCCTGGAGAAGCTCACGATCACGGGAGGCGAGCTCCTCGAGCGCGAGCGCTCGCACGTTCTTGCGCGCGTCGCTGAATGCCGCGGCGCGCGCACCCCGTACGGTGGTGGCGGGAAGTTCGATCAGACGCTCCGGCAGCTGCGTCGTCTCGAGGAGGTCGAGCGCGTCGACTGCGGCGTCCTTCTGCAGCTCGGTCGCCTTCTTGTCGAGCAGCAGTGCCTCGATCTCTGCGCGCAGCTCTACGATCGCGTCATCGAGGCTCTCGCGCACGGCCGGCTCGAGCACGAGTGGGAGCGCCGCGGACCGCAAGGTGTCATACACGCTGACGAGCATCTTCCGGAGGCCGGCCGCCTTGTAGGTGGCAAGCAGTTGCCAGCGATCGGGCTCGTCGGCGTCGCAGAACTCCTCGAGCGCAACGGAGAACGCCTCACCCTGGATCACACGAGCCTGCGCCTCGTCGAGGACACGGAATCGAGGATCGATTCCGGCCGCGAGCGGATACGCGGTGAGCAGACGTCGACAGAAACCATGAATCGTGGAGATCCAGGCGCCATCGAGGTCGCGTGCGAGATCGGGACGATCGAGCTCGAGCAGCCGAGTCCGGATCCGGCCGCGAAGCTCACCGGCTGCGCGATCGGTGTAGGTGATCACGAGCAACGAGTCGACGTCGAGGCCGTCCTCGACAACCGCTCGCGCGAACCGCTCCACGAGCACGGTCGTCTTGCCCGTGCCGGCACCCGCGGAGACGAACGTCTCGCCGCGCGCATCGATGGCAGCCTGCTGCTGCGGGTTCGGGGCCAACGGCCCCGCGGCGCTCACGGGCGCTCCTTGCGGCACATGCGCCAGAGCGTGCACCAGCCCGGGCACTCGCCCCCGTGCGGGTCGTGGACGACGTCGCCGCCACGGATCCGCTCGGCCAGAGCGACGGCGGTGTCGCGGGCATAGTCGATCTCGGCGTCGAACTCGGCGCTGTCGAGATAGTCGGCGGACGAGAAACCTGGAACCTGGTCCTCGCCACCACGAAGCATCCCGCGGGCGCGCCGACCGCCGCCCACGGGCACGTAGACGCCGCCCATGGGCTCGAGCCCGAGCTGATCGCGCAGCACGAGGAGGTACAGCGGGATCTGCAGGCGAGCCTCGTCATGGATCTGCGTCGCCGAGGGCGCTGCCCCTGACTTGTAGTCGATGATGATCCCGCGGGCGCTGAGCGGGTCTGCGTCGACGCGGTCGATCTTGCCACTGACCGCAACCCCGGGCGCGAGCTCGTACGACTTGAACGAGACCTCGAGCCGTCTCGGGACGAACGTGGAGCTCGCCGCAGCGTCGACGCGCACGAGCTGCTCGAGGTCACGTCGGAGCCCCTGACCGAGCTCTCTGCGCTCCAGGTCGTTGACGTCGATGCGTAGGCCGGAGTCGAGGGCGCCGTCGACACACTGATGCATCAACTCGACAGCCGCCTCGACGTTCTCGGGCGTGACCCGCTCGGCACCCGGGATCGCCGAGGGAAGCTGGCTGTAGAAGCGCTGCAGCGCGACGTGAGCGATCGAGCCCTTCATCTTCGGTCCGATCACCTGGTCGATCTCGCCGGGGCGGAGGTAGCGCTCGACGAACCATGCGGATGAGCACGTCGCCATCCGCTCGAGATCGGTGACGCGGAACGTGTCGCGGCTCGTCAGCAGCGCTACAGCGCGAGGATGCGTGATCGCCGTGGGCCGGGCAAACGCACGCCGCGCGCGCCCGAGCTTGCGCTGCCAGGCGTTCGCGTACGCGAGCGCATCGGCCTCGCGTGGATCATCCGCGGCGAGACGGGCGAGGGAGCGCAGCCGCTCGCGCTCCGTCGGCGCCGACTCGATCGGCCACGTCAGGCGGGCGAGCGGGCGCCGCGTCGTGGATCGCCGTACGTCGTCGGCGTCGAAGAGCTCGCAAACCGCCTCCCAGAACGGGCTCGCCTCGCGCGGCGAACCGTCATCGGTGGCGGCCTCGCGGACGAGCGTGAGGAGCCGGCGCGGCCGCGTGCAGGCCGTGTAGAAGAGGTAGCGGTCGCGGCTCGCTGCGTCCGGCCGCTCGAGCCGGGCGCCGCGCGTGCCATCGAGGTCACGGCGCGTCTCGTCGTCGAAGAAGGGCGAGGTCGGGGCTCGGCGCGGGAGCGAGCCCTGCTCGAGGCCGATCACGAACACCACTTCGAAGGTCCGTGTCCGAACGCGGGCCAGATCGAGAACGGCAACCCGTCCGGGGGCGCCAGCTCCATCGCCGC
>JAYTJO010000636.1:0-3420 GCA_043730975.1 Thermoleophilia bacterium
CGGAAGCGGAGGTCGAGATCGTTGGGAACGGTCATGGTCGTGCCTCCTTTCTGAGACGGCGTACTCCGGATGAGGCCGCCTGGCGAGCCGCGTCGGGGCTCGATTCGAGCACCGCGGCGATCTGGTCGTAGGAGAGGTCGTAGCCGTAGCGAAGCACGACGGCGGCGCGTTCCTTGGCCGGCAGTCCGTCGGTGAGCTCACCGAGATCCTCATAGGCGGGGCGCGTGTCCTCGTGGGGGATTTCCGGCACCTCGCTCGTCGGCTTCGTTCGCCGATGGACGTCGATCGCGACGCGCGAAGCGATCGTCAACACCCAGGCGCGCAGGTGCTCGCCGTGCTCGAGCCGGTCGTACGCCCGCAACGCACGGAGGAACGTCTCCTGAAACGCGTCATCCGCGCGGTCGCGACCGACCTTGCGCCGCAACAGCCCGAGCACCTCGGAGTTGTGCTCTGCATAGAAGATCTCGAACGGCGGGATTGCCACGGTGCTCATCATCGATGAAACGCCCGGACGAGCGGTCGTGTGAGGTCGCTCTAGAAGAATCGCGGCTCGGAGTAGGCAAGTACGACGCCGCTCACCGCGAAGAGTGCAAACCCCGTCATCCCGAGAACCACCACACCGCGTGCTAGTCGCCCAGGGCTGCGCTCTCGATCCGGGGCGAGACGCTCGACGAGGAGCGGCACGGGAGCCGCTGTGAGTGCCACTGACACGACGATCAGGAGCAGGCTGAAGGTGACGGGCAGCATGGAAAAGTCGTCCCGGTTCGCCCGCGTGATCTGTCCCACCATGAACGCCGTCGTCCCGAGCGTGAAAACGATCACCCGCAGGCGCACGCGTGACGGCAGAAGCGTGCGGGCGGCTGCGTAGGCAAGCCCGAGCGCCATTCCTGCAATCGCCGCGAAGCCGTAGATCCCGGACGTGCCTTCTCGCGTGAAGTCGCCAATGATCGCGCCCATGGCCGTCGCGAAGCCCAGATTCTCCTCGTCGATGAGAAACAGAATGCGCATGAAGACCCGACCGACGGTGCCTCCGACGACGAGGCCGACGGCGAAACCCACGCCGGCACCGATCGCAAGGTTGCGGATCCACGTTCGCATCTCAGTGTGAGGATCCTGAACCGCGGCTGATCGACTGTCAAGCGCCTGAGGTCAGCCCGATCATGGACATCTGGGAGACTTCGGTCATGAAGGTCGCCGTTGTCGGACATGTCGAGTGGATTCGGTTCGCCCGCGTCGAGCACGCGCCGGCACCTGGCGAGATCGCCCATTCCACCGAGGACTGGGAGCAGGCGGGTGGGGGCGGGGCCGTTGCTGCAATCCAGCTCGCCCTACTCGCGGACGAGGCCCACTTTTTCACCTCGCTCGGTGACGACGACCTCGGGCGCCAGTCGCGTGCCGAGCTCGAGGAGCGTGGCGTTCGCGTCCACGCAAGCGTCGATCCACGGCCGCAACGCTGGGCCTTCACGCAGATCGACGAGGTGGGAGAGCGCACGATCACGACGGTCGGGCCGAAGCTGAGGCCGCGCGGCCACGACGAGAGCCTTCCCTGGGACGACATTGCGGAGATGGACGCGGTGCTGTTCATTGCGGGCGACGTCGACGCGCTCGTCGCAGCGCGTCGCGCGCCGGTGCTCACGGCGACGACGCGTGAGATCGAGAACCTCAGGCGCGGCGCCGTCCAGCTCGACGCGCTGATCGGGAGCGGGGAGGATGAGGCGGAGCGCTACCACGCCGGTTCCCTCGATCCGGAGCCGAAGCTCGTCGTGACCACGTCCGGCGCCCTCGGTGGCTGGATGCAACCGGGCGGCCCGTTCGTCGCGGCCCCGCTCCCCGGGCCGCGTGAGGACGCCTACGGCTGCGGCGACTCGTTCATGGCGGGACTCACCTTTGCGCTCGGCTCGGGACTCGAAGCGCACGACGCGGTCGCCTTCGCCGCTCGCTGCGGTGCCGCAGCGCTGACGGGCCGCGGCGTTGCACCGCAGCTGGTTTCACTCTGAGATCGGTGACATGTCAGTATTGGCTGCATGGGTTCACCGCAGCTCCCCTCGGTCGACGTCGAGACGATCCGCTCCGCGACGGGTGCGTGGGCGACCGGTGTCGTCGTCGTCACCGCGGCACATCCGGACGGACGTGACGCCGGGCTCGTGATGGTCAGCCTCGCGCCGGTCTCACAGGAGCCGCCGCTCGTCCTCTGGAGCGTCGACCGGGGATCGGGCAGTCTCGACGTGTGGCTCGAGGCGCCCGGGTTCGCCCTGCATCTCCTCGCGGCTGACCAGGAAGCGCTCGCCTGGCACTTCGCGCGCAAAGGCCCCGAGAAGTTCGACGGGCTCGAGGTTTCGCGCGGGCTCGTCGGTGCGCCGCTCCTCGAAGGCGCGGCAGCGACGCTCGAGTGCGCGATGCACGCCCAGCACGACGGCGGCGACCACATCGTCCTCGTCGGCCGCGTCGTTGCCACCACCGTCACCGACCGACCACCCCTCGTCATGCACGCCGGCCGCATGCGCGGCCTTCCCACCGAACCGAAGTAAGGAGAACCTCGTGGCAAAGACCCTGCTCGACGGCAAGGATCTCAAGCTCGGCCTCTTCTCGGCCAACTGCTCGTCCGGGATGGCCGTAACGAAGATCGAGGATCGCTGGAAGGCGACCTGGGACGACAACCTCGCCCTCGGGAGGCTCGCCGACGAGGTCGGGATCGATTTCATGCTCCCGATTGCGCGCTGGATCGGCTACGGCGGTGAGACGAACTTCCACGAGGGCGTGCTCGACCCGGTTGCGCTCGCCGCAGGCCTGCTCGCGGAGACCGAGCGGATCTTCGTCTTCGCGACGATCCACACTGCGTTCAACCACCCGCTCGTCGCCGCGAAGGCGATGGCGACCGTCGACCAGATCGGCAAGGGCCGCGCGGGACTGAACGTCGTCGCGGGCTGGAACAAGCCGGAGTACGACGCGATGGGCGTCGATCTGCCGCTCGACCACGACGATCGCTACGCCTTCGCGCAGGAGTGGTGGGAGATCGTCGAGCGCCTGTGGACGGAGCCGGGCCGCTACGACATCGACGGTCGCTTCTGGCAGCTGAAGGGCGCCGAGTCGATGCCGAAGCCGTACGACGGTCTCCTCCCGATCCTCAACGCCGGCTCTTCGACGCAGGGCCGTGATTTTGCGGCGCGCAACTCGAACGTCGTCTTCACCGTGGTCGGCGGCCCGGATGACGGCGCCGGCGTCGTCGAGACGGTCAAGGCGAACGCGCGCGACACCTACGGGCGTGAGGTCGGCGTCTTCACGCCTTCGTACTGCGTCTGTCGCGAGACGAAGGCCGAGGCGGAGGAGTTCCACCGCTGGTACGCCGAGGAGAACGCCGACTGGGACGCGGTCGACAACCTGATGCGGCTGCAGGGGCTGTACGCGATGTCGTTCAGCGAG
>JAYTJO010000637.1:0-3401 GCA_043730975.1 Thermoleophilia bacterium
ACTCTCGGCGTGAACGGCGACCGGCAGGCCGAGCCGTGCAGCACGAGCCATCCCCTCGAAGAGCGTCAGGTCATCGGCTGCCGGGAACTCCTCCATTCCCGTGTTGCACATGAAGGCCTTGAAGCCGACTGCGCCTCGCTCGGCGAGCTCGTCGAGCCGGTCGATGTCACCGGGCACGAGGCCGCCCCAGAGGCAGAAGTCGGTGTACGCGCGACCCCGAGCAGTCTCGACCTTGAGATCGAACGAGGCGCCGTCGATCGTCGGCGGCGACGAGTTGAGCGGCATGTCGAAGAGGCAGGTGCCGCCACCGGCCGCGAATGCGGCGGTCCCGGAAGCGAACCCTTCCCAGTCGGTACCCGGGTCGTTGAGATGCACGTGAGGATCGACGCCGCCGGGAAAGACGTGGAGACCACTCGCGTCAATCTCAATGGTGGCGCCACCTTCGATCTCGGGGCCGATCTCGACGAGGACGCCGTCCGAAATCGCCAGATCGGCTCGCGCCATGCTGGTCGATCCGACGACCAGGCCACCGCGCACGAGAACATCGAAGTCGCCCACTCTAGACCTCCAGCCGGAGAATCCACTCAGCAAGAAACGGCTCGGCGATCCGGTAGTCCCCGGGGCGCTCCTTTTCGACGAGCTCGTCGGCGAGGAGCGCCTCGAGGGCCTTCTGGACGGTCGAGGGCGCAGGCAACTTGTGACGGCGACGATACGCGTCGTCCATCGGGCGGAGCGGCTCCTTCGCCAACGCCAGAAGCGTCGTTCGCTGCCCCTTCGACGCCTTCTCCCAGATCCGGTCGAAGTGAGAGTTCTCGCTTCGCAGGACTCGATCGAGACCCGCGTCGAACGCATCATCGTCCGCAACGGAACCCTCGGGCGTACCTTCCCAGATCGCATAACAGAGCTCCTGGGTCCCGTACGGGTGGCCGCGGGTCACGGCGAGCACTCGACCGATGACGTCGTCGCCGATGCCGCGCCCGGTCGCCGCGAAGCGGGAACGGATGAAGGGGCTGAAGAGGTCGGGCGGGATCACGCCCAGCTCCATCTGCTTCGCACTTCGCCAGAAGGGCTCGTTCTCGTCGTTGAAGATCTCCGTCATCATCGAGTGCTTGCTCCCCAGGTACACGTGTGCCACCTCCGGCTGCTCCTGGAAGATCGAGCGCATCAGATCGGGGAGGCGCGGGTCGATGTCGACGATCTGCTGGAATTCGTCGAAGACGAGGGCGGCCCGCGCGTCCCGATCGGCAGCGAGCTGTGCCGGTAGCTCGAACAGGCGCTCGAGCGTCGCGTCGATGTCTTCCTTACGCGGGCCGGCATCGAAGCGGAACGTCGGCGAACCGTCCTCCGGATCGATCGTGACCGTAGGCGTGATGCGAAGCCCGCGGAAGATCCGCAGTCGTTCTCTCGCCCCGAAGAGACCTGATGCGATGTCCTCGTAAATCGAAGCGGCAAGGCGCTCGGCGAGCTGCTCCTTTGTCGGGGTCTTCATCAGGTTCACCTGGGCGATCAGCACGTCGCCCCTCGCGAGAAGCTCCTGCGTGACCCGCCACATCAGTGACGACTTGCCGTACCGTCTCGGTGCAAAGATGACAACGTTCTGACCGTTCGAGATGTCCGACGTCAGCTCCATCACCTCAGCCTCCCTATCGGTGAAAGCCTCATCCAGAGCAAGGTCGCCGAAGCGAAACGGATTCGTGAAACGGGACGACATCTGCACATTGTACCCGTCAATTCGCTGTTTAGCGAATCGCCCTTTAGCGTATGCAGATTATATCTATGGTTCCTCCACACGCTAAATGGCGAATCGCTACCAAGCGTCCTGAGGTATGGGATCCCGACCTGGCGGCACCCCTGACTCCGTCCACCTCGCCCACCCGTTACGCTCGCGCCATGAGCGATCTGACCCGACGCCTCGCGGTCGCCCGCGGCGATGAGCCCGCCGATACGGTTGTCCGCGGCGGGCATGTCCTCTCGGTCTTCACGCGCGAGTGGCTCGAGTGCGACGTAGCGATCGTCGACGGCATGATCGCGGGCCTCGGGTCGTACGAGGGGCGCGAGACGGTCGATGCATTCGGCAAATACGTCGTGCCCGGCTTCATCGATGCGCACATGCACATTGAATCGGTGAAGCTGCTCGTCGACGAGCTCGCGCGCCTGATCCTGCCGCTCGGCACGACCGCGATCGTTGCCGACCCACACGAGATCGCAAACGTCCTCGGCGTCGACGGCGTCCACTGGCTCCTCGACGCGTCGTCCGGGCTCCAGCTCGACGTCTTCTTCATGGCGCCTTCCTGCGTGCCGGCCTCTCCGTTCGAGTCGCCTCGTCGACCACTCGGCCCCGGCGACCTCGAATCACTGATGCGCCGCCGCCGCGTGCTCGGCCTGGCCGAGATGATGAACTTTCCTGGCGTCGTCAACGGCTCGCCGGCAGAGCTCGCGAAGCTCGCGCTCGAAGGCGCCGCCCACGTCGACGGCCACGCGCCCGGCCTTCTCGGCAAGGAGCTCCAGGCGTACGCCGCGTCCGGGATCCGCTCGGACCACGAGGCGCTGACCGCTGACGAGGGGCGCGAGCGGTTGCGCGCCGGGATGTGGTTGCTCATCCGCGAGGCGTCTATGGCGCGCAACCTGCAGGCGCTGCTGCCGCTCGTGCACGAGTTCGGCCCCGGCCGGATGGCGTTCTGCACCGACGACCGAGACCCCGAGGACATCGCCGACAATGGCCACGTCAACGGGATGGTGCGCGATGCAGTGGCCGCGGGCGTGGCACCGGAGGACGCGCTTGTGATGGCGTCCTTTCATCCGGCGCAGTGGCACAAGCTCGACCGGCTCGGAGCGATCGCGCCCGGCTATCAGGCAGACATCCTTCTTCTCCCCGACCTCGAGAGCTTCGCGCCGGACACTGTGCTCAAGCGCGGCGTGCCGATCAGGGATCATGCGTCGCCGCCGATCCCGGACTGGGTGCGCCAGACGGTCCGCATCCAACCGGTGATCGCTGCGGACTTCGCGGTCCCCTCGCGCGGCAACCGGATCAGGGCGATCGGGCTGATCGACGATCAGGTCGTGACGCGCTCGCTCGTGTGTGATCCTGTCGTCTTGGACGGACATGCCGTCGCAGACGCGGCTGCGGATCTGGCAAAGATCGCCGTCGTCGAGCGGCACCTCGCGACCGGCCGCATCGGGCTCGGCTTCGTCTCGGCCTCGGGCCTCCAGCGAGGAGCGCTGGCTTCCTCGGTTGCGCACGATGCGCACAACCTCGTCGTCGTGGGGATGAACGACGACGACATCGCTTTTGCAGTCGGTCACCTCGCCCGGATCGGCGGAGGGATCGTTGCCGTCGGGAACGGCCGCGTCCTCGCCGAGTGCGCACTCCCCGTCGCGGGCCTGCTGTCGGATGCGTCGCT
>JAYTJO010000638.1:0-14247 GCA_043730975.1 Thermoleophilia bacterium
GAGGCCGCGGACAACCTGACCGAGAGCATCGTCGAAGGAGCACGGGAGATCTCTCGGACGCTCGGCTACAAGGAAGGTGCGATCAGGTGACGGAGCCTCATTCGCTTGCAATTCGCAAGGAGGACGGGCGCCTTTTCTCGGCGCTCGGCGCGCCCGTCTTCCGACTCGTCCACCCGCTGACGGTGGGCTCGGATCAGCTTGGTGTCTCGCTCTGCGTGATGGCACCCGGTGAAGAGGTCCGACGGCACTCGCACGACTACGAAGAGGCCTACTACGTCGTCGAGGGAACCGGGCTGATGACCCTCGACGGCGAGGGCGAGATCCGACTCGAGCCGGGACTTGCCGTCTACATCCCGCCGGGTCGCGTCCACGGCCAGCGAAACGACGGCAAGGGCACCCTCAGCCTCGTCTGTGCTCTCTCGCCACCCCCGGTCGAGGGCGATCCGCCGCGTTTCGCGGACGAAGTGGCATGACGCCGACGGCGGCAGAGGTCGCTCTCGTCGAGGAGAAAGCACGTCTCTCCCGCGAGGAGACGATCCGGCTCATCCAGATCGCGAAGGTCGGTCATTTCGCGTCCGCGTTCTCGTGCGCCGAGATTCTGGCGTCGCTCTACTACGGCGTGATGCGCCTTCGCCGTGGCGAGCCCGATTGGCCCGATCGAGATCGGTTCCTGTTCGGCAAGGGCCACGCGGCGGCCGCGCTCTATCCGCTACTCGTCGACTGGGGCTTCTTCGACTCGGAGATCCTCGACGGGTACACGCGGATCGGAAACCCGCTTGGAGACCATCCCGACATGAGCCGCGTGCCCGGCATCGACTTCAGCTCCGGCTCGCTCGGGCACGCTCTCTCCGCCGGCGTCGGGATGGCGCTCGGCGGGCGGATCGACGGCCGGGACTTCAGGGTCTTCGTCCTGCTCGGTGACGGTGAACTGAACGAGGGGCAGGTGTGGGAGGCTGCGATGTCGGCCGCGCATCACGGGACGCGGAACCTGATCGCGATCGTCGATCGCAACGAGTACTCGCTTGACGGGAAGGTCGACGAGGTGCTCGGCATCGAGCCGGTCGCCGACAAGTTCGCGGCTTTCGGGTGGGAGGTTCATGAGGTGGACGGTCACGACGTACCCTCGCTCCTCGGCATGCTGCGTGATGTTGTCGAGGACGGAACTCGCGAGCGACCGGCCGTGATCATCGCGAGAACGATCAAGGGCAAGGGCGTCTCGTTCATGGAGGCCGAGCTCGGCTGGCATCTCGGCTACCTGGTGCCCGAAGACGAGGCGCGGGCGCTCGCAGAGATTCGGGGGACAGCATGAGCCAGCTCTCCTCCCTGCATGAGGGATCGTGGCACCTGCACACGGTGCTCGAGCAGTCGCCGGGGCTAAAGATGCTTGCCGAGACGCTTGCCGACCTGATCGATGAAGGTCATCCGATCGTTGCCTGCACCGCCGACCTCAAGTACTCCAACGGGCTCTTTCGGCTTCAGGACAGGCACCCGGAGCGATTCCTCCAGTTCGGTATTTCCGAGCAGAACATGGTCTCCGCAGCCGCAGGGCTTGCGACGACCGGCCAGCTTCCGTACGTGGCGACGTTCGCCTCGTTCCTCGCACTGCTCTGTTGCGAGCAGATTCGCACCGACGTCGCCTACCCCGGCCTGCCCGTCCGGCTCATCGGCCACCACGCGGGAATCACACTCGGCTTCTACGGAACGTCCCACCACGCGACGGAGGATCTCGCGATCATGCGGTCGCTCGCCGGACTCGCTGTCGTCGCCCCCGCAGACGGGCACGCGCTCGCTGCCGCGCTTCGCGCCACGGTTGACCATCCCGGGCCGATTTACTTCCGGATCGGCCGCGGGCGTGACCCGGAAGTCTACGCCGACGGCATCGACTTCCAGCTCGGAAAGGCGATCGTCCACGACTCGGGGACGGATCTGACGCTGATTGCGACCGGCTCGTCCGTGCATCCGTCGCTCGAGGCCGCAGCCCGTCTTCGGAACAAGGGGCTGTCGGTCGGAGTGATCGACCTCCACACGGTGAAGCCTCTCGACGAGGAGGCCGTGCTTGCGGCTGCTGCGACGTCATCTCGGCTGATGACGGTTGAAGAGCACAGCATCCTTGGTGGTCTGGGAGGAGCCGTCGCCGAGGTTCTCGCCACTGCCGGAGCGGCAACGCCACTTCATCGTCACGGGATCCGCGACGAGTACGCAGTGATCGGGCCCCCGACACACCTCTACCGGCACTATCGGCTCGACGCCGACGGGATAGCGGCCGAAGCCGAGGAGCTCCTGAGCAGGTGAGAGCGGTCGTGTTCGCCGGTGCAGGTGGGAACGACGTCGTCCGCGTCGAGGAGCGGCCGGATCCGGTTCCTGGACCCGAGGAGATCGTCGTCGACGTCCGGTTCGCCGGCCTCAACCCGGCCGACCTACAGCAGCGTGCCGGGCGCTATCCAGCGCCGCCCGGAAGCCCCGCCGATGTTCCCGGCCTCGAGGTCTCGGGACGCGTTCGCGCATGCGGCGAACGCGTAACGGCCTGGGCAATCGGAGACCGCGTCTTCGGTCTCGTCGGCGGCGGCGGGCTCGCCGACCGGGTGCTCGTCCATGAACGAGCTGTGACGCGGGTTCCGGACTCGCTCACCGATGAAGAGGCAGCGGCCGTACCCGAGGCGTTCATCACCGCGCATGACGCCCTTCGCACGCAGGCGGGATTGCTCATGGGCGAGACGCTCCTGGTGCATGGCGCAGCCGGGGGCGTCGGCAGCGCGGCGGTTCAGATCGGGCGGATGACCGGCGCATCGGTGATCGCGGTGGTTCGCTCGGAGAACGCGGCGGAGGTCGTTGCGGCGCTGGGAGCCGAGATCATTCGCGAGGACAGGTTCCCGGCGGACGTGCCGAGGGCGGTCGATGTGATCCTCGAGCTCGTCGGGGCACCACACTTTCCGGCCAACCTCGAGATCCTCGCGCCGAAGGGACGCATCTCGATTGTCGGTGTCGGCGCGGGACAAGAGATCACCCTCTCCCTCCTCATGCTGATGCAGCGCCGCGCGGCGATTCGCGGCACGGTGCTGCGCGCCCGGCCGCTCGAGGAGAAAGGCACCGTGATCCGCGCGTTCGAGCGCGAGATCGTGCCAGGCCTCGCTGACGGACGCCTTCGCCCGCTGATCGACTCCGTGCACTCGATCACTTCGGTGACGCAGGCTTTCGATCGGCTCGAGGGGAGCGGGAAAACCGGAAAGGTCCTGCTCGACTTCTCATGACCCGGAGCGACTCAGGGAATGACGACGACCTTGATCGCACCGGAGCGCCCACGGTCGGATGCGGCGTCGAACGCGTCCACAATGCGATCGAGGCCGAATCGGTGTGTGACGCATGGCGCCAGTGCGACCACCCCGGAGGCGGCCAGTTCGACTGCGCGCTCGTAGTCGCTACGCCCGTCGTGACTCCAGACGAACGCGATCGTCAGCTCTTGCTCCATCGCCGAGGCGAGGTCGAGCGGCTGCGCGTCGAAGCTCTCTCCCACGAGGCCTACGGTTCCGCCCGGGGCGACCGCGGCGAGCGCACGACCGAGCAGGTCAGACCCGCCGGCAGTTTCGAAAACGATCTCCGCGCCGGTCGGACTGGCGTCGCCCGCGCCGAGGTCGACCGTGGCGTCGGCGCCGAGCGCGCGGGCGACCTCGAGCGGCCCCGAACGCGTCCCTACCACCGTCACGTGCCCTGCTCCCGCAGCACGTGCCACCTGAGCGATCGCGAGACCGATCGCTCCGGCCCCGAGCACGACAACACCCGCGCCTCCCGGAACGCCAACGCGGTCGAGGGCATGGACGGCGACCGCAGTGCAGTCGAGCAGCGCACCCTCCTCGAACGACACGCCGTCCGGAAGCACGAACACGTTCTCCGCAGGGGCGACGCATTGCTCGGCGAACCCACCTGGCCGGGCGACGCCGATGTGCTCGAGCCTCTCGCACAGCGACCAGTTGCCGGCCGTGCAGTGCGGGCATTCGTCGCAGGAGATCATCGGCTGGATCGCGACCCGGGCGCCGGGCTGAACGCTCGTCACTCCCGCGCCAACGGACATCACCTCGCCTGCCACCTCGTGCCCCTGAGCGGGACGCGGATACGGGGTTGCGTACAGCTGACGGTCAGCCCGGTACTCGTGGAGATCTCCACCGCACACGCCCGCCGCACGCACGCGCACGACGACCTCGCCTGCCCCGGGCCGTGGGTCGGGAGCGTCCACCACCTCGATGTCTCTGGGCCCGCGGAAGATCGACGTCTGCATGGAGACTCGTTATAGCGCGCCGGGCACTCGGAATCGACATCGGTCTCACCGGCGTCAGGGCGACCGTCCTCGACGAGGAAGGCGTTCTGCATGGGAGTGCCCGGCGGGAGCTCCGGCCGATTCTCGGTCCTGGTCGGGCCGAGCTCGATCCGACCGCGATGCTTGCCGCGTCACTCGAAGCGGCCCGTGAGGCGCTGGACGGCGCCACGACGGTTGACGCAATCGGCGTGGCTGCTCTCGGCCCGGCGCCGATCCTCGTCGACGCCGAGCTCAATCCACTGACTCCCGCGCTCCTCTTCTCGCTGGATCGCCGCGCGGAGCCTGAGCGAGCCGAGCTCGGAGTCACGCACGACCACGCGATCCCGAAGCTCCAGTACTGGAGCCGGACCGATGAGGCGCTCGCGCGCCGGGCTGCCTGGGCACTCGATGCGACAGGCTTTGTTGTCGCACGCCTCACGAGCAGGGTGGTCATGGACCAGATCACGGCTGCCGACTACGCCCAGTCAGGCGCGCAGGCACCCTTCCCGTCACCGTCGCCCGAACCCCCGCTGGCGATCGCAGCTGGCCTCACGGCAGAGATCGCGCGCGAGCTCGGGGTCAAAGAGGGCACCCCTGTGGCAGTGGGGACTTACGACACATTTGCCGACATCGCGGCGACCGGCGTCGGCAAGCCAGGTGACGGCTGCCTCATTCTCGGATCGACGCTCATCGTGGGGCGCGCAGTCGAGGAGCGCGTTGATTGTCCAGGACTCGAGCTCGGCGCCTACGTCGGCGAGGGGCTTTTGCTCGGCGGCTGGACGGCGACTGCCGGTGCCGCGCTCGACTGGTTCGAGAGCCGCTTCGATGCTCAGGGCATGGACGTCGGCGGGCTCGACCCTGGCGCCGGGGGGCTCATCGCGCTGCCCTATCTCGCGGGTGAGCGAACACCGCACTGGGATCCCGAGGCCCGCGGCGTTCTCCTGGGAATGACGCTCGAGACAAGCCGGGCTGAGGCCTACCGCGCGATCGTCGACGCGGTCGCGCTATCCGCCCGAGATCACGTTGAGCGGCTCCGGCTCGTCGGGCTCGACGTTCCGCGATGGCGGGTGGGTGGCGGTGGCACCCGCAACGACGCGTGGCTTGCGGCGACGTGCGACGCACTCGGAACGCCACTCGAGGTCGTTGCGCACGCCGGCCACGCGATCGGGCCTGCCGTGCTGGCGCTGCGTGCGATCGGCGTTGAGCCGACGATCGTGGTGGATCGGGAAGTGTCGCCCGACCCGCGTCGCAGCGCTCGATTCGATGCCCTGTTCGAGATCTACCGCGGGCTCTATGCCCCCCTTGCCGAGGCGATGCACCGCCTCTCGACGTTCGAAACCGGAGGTTGACGATGCGTGCCGCCCGACTCCATGGACTCCGTGACCTCAGGATCGAAGAGATCCCCGATCCTTCACCCGGCGCGGATGACCTGCTTGTCCGGATCGAGGCGTGCGGTGTGTGCCCGACCGATGTTCGCAAGTACCTGATCGGCGTCAACGACGGCGAGTACCCGTTCAACCCCGGACACGAATGGATCGGCCGCGTCGAACAGATCGGCACCGCTGTCCAGGGATGGGCGGTCGGCCAGCGAATCTACGGCGACACGTACGCCGGCTATGCCGAGCTCGCCCTCATCTCGGCGACACCGGGGGCCTGGTCGCACGGGCCGCTCGCGCTCCCGGACGACCTATCCCCTGAGCTGGCGATCTTCGTCGAACCGTTCGCCGACTGCCTTCACGCGGTGCGTGATCAGGCTCGCGCCGCTGCCGGATCTCACGTGGTCGTCGTCGGTGGTGGCCAGATGGGGCTTCAGCTCGTTGTCGCAGCGCGCCTCGCAGGCTCCCGCGTGACGCTCGTCGAGCCGCTCGAGGAGAGGCGTGTAATTGCGACCGAGCTTGGCGCCGATCGTTGCCTTGCCGATCTCTCCGAGCTCGACGGGAAGGCAGATGCCGTGATCCTGTCGATCGGGGTCGGCGGGCTCCTTGCCCCCGCAATCGAGCGCACGGCCGCGGGCGGCACCGTCGTTCTGTTCGCCGGATTCGGTGACGCTCCGCGGGTGGAGATCGATCTGAACCTCCTTCACTATCGCGAGATCTCCGTCGTCGGAAGCGAGTGGATCGGCACTCCCCCGAACCAGCGACGCGAGCGCTACGCCGAGGCGCGCGACCTGCTCGTCTCGGGTGAGGCACAGCTCGAGCGCCTCGTTACCGGGCAATGCGATCTCGAGGGTCTCGAAGCCGTCTTCGGTGACGTCCAGGCGCTCCGAGGGCTAAAGACCGTCCTCGTGCCGTGAAGAGCGTCGTCTATCGACGCCTCGAGAAGATCTGGGCCGACGGTGGTGTCGTCGTGCTCGACGGCGGCGTCGGGTCGGAGCTCGAGCGCATCGGCTTCCCGCGCAATCGCAACGTCGGCGATCTGTGGGGTACCGTCGCGCTCTACGAGGCGCCTGATCTAGCGCGCGAGGTGCACCGCCGCTACGCCCAGGCCGGCGCCGACGTTCTGACGACGCATACCTGGCGCATTGACGGGATCCCCGCCGCCGAGCGCTCGGGTCTCGTTGACGCCGCAACTGGGGGCTGGCAGTCGATGGCCATTCTCGCGGTCGAGCTCGCACGTACTGCCGCCGACGAGGTGGGTCGTGGAGACGAATGCGCCGTCGCGTTCAGCGTGTGGACCGAGCCTGCCGACCTCGCCTTTCTCGAGGAGCTCGCGGAGGTGATCACGGTGGCGCAGCCGGACCTGATCCTCGCCGAGACGACGGAGACGATCTCGCCTGAATCTTTCGTTTCCGGCGCTCGACCCGCTGATCGCGACCGGATTGCCGGTCTGGGTCTCGTATCGATGGACGGTCGACGGACCACCGGATCTGAGAGGTCAGGGGATTGCCCCGATCTGCGGGGAGCTGCAGCAGGCGGACGGCGAGCTGCTCGGCCTTGCGGCAGCGCGCCTGGAGGAAATGGGCGTCGCGGCTGTGCTCGTGAACTGCATCCCAGCGGAGCAGCTTCCTGGCATCTTGCCGCTGACACGCCGCCACACGACCTTGCCGCTCGGTCTCTATCCGAATGCCGGCACCTACCTCGACCCTGGTTGGGCGTTCGACGAGCGAACGAGCCCGACGGCGTACGCGGCGGAGGCACTCCGCTGGCGTAACGTGGAGGGCGCGCGCATCATCGGTGGTTGCTGCGGTACGACCGCCGAGCACATCGCCGCGGTCACCGAGGCGCTTGCCCAGCGGTGAGGGGCCGACTACCGGGCAGTCGTTCCGCCGTCGACGATGAGCGCCGACCCCGTGATGAAGGTCGACTCGTCGGAGGCGAGGAAGAGGACGCAATGCGCAACCTCTCGAGCGGTACCCATGCGCAGGAGCGGTGAGGCGAGCTCGTACTCTCGGCGAAGGGCAGCTGCGTCGTCGGACGCGTTCAGGAAGAGGTCGGTGAGCGGGGTGTCGATAACGCCGGGGCAGACCGCGTTCGCGCGGATCGCACGCGGCGCGAGCTCGAGGGCGAGGGAGCGGGTGAACTGGAGCAGTGCCCCCTTTGTCGCCGTGTACACGGCGTCGTTCTCCCAGGCGATGAACGAGTTGATCGAGGCCATGTTCACGATCGACCCGCCTGACGGGATGTGGGGCACCGTCGCGCGGCACACGTAGAAGATCCCCGTCATGTTGACGCGGAAGACGCGCTCCCAGTCCTCGTCGGTCGTCTCGGCGACCGAGGGGCCGTGCACCAATTCGATCCCGGCGTTGTTCGAGACGATGTCGATGCGGCCAAACTGCTCGACGACCTCATTAACGACGAGGTCGACGGAACTCCGGTCGGCGATGTCGAGCGTCCGGCCGAACACCTCACGACCTGACGCCTCGGCGGCCAGGCGCCGCGTCTCCTCGACGTTCGCGGCTGTTTGCGACGTCACGACCACGTCTGCGCCTTCCTCCGCGAGTCGGATCGCCGTCGCCCGTCCGATGCCTGTCCCACCTCCGGTGATCAGAGCCACCTTGCCGCTAACGCGTCCGCTCATGGAGTCCCTCCAAAGATGCTCGACCTGCGGGGCCCGTCGGGGTTCTGGACGGCTTCCCAGTCACTGAACCGGAATCCCGCTGTCAGGCCTCCGTCGGCGACCACGATCGAGCCCGTGAGATACGACGCCTCGTCGCTCAGGAGGAAGCGCACGACGGAAGCGATCTCCGCCGGCTCGGCGGGTCGGTCGAGTGGGATGCGCGAACGATGCTTTGACCATTGACCTGGATCAGCCACGATCTCTCGGGTCGCGGGAGTGTGCACCCAACCCGGCGCGACGGCATTCACGCGGATGCCGTGGCGCGCAAGATCGAGGGCGAGCGAGCGGGTGAGCTGGGCGACGGCCCCCTTGGAGATGTTGTAGATCGCCTGCTGCTCCTCGCCTGCGAACGATGCGGTCGAGGCCGTGCAGACGATCGAACCTCCCGGTCCCTGCGCCATCTGACGGGCGGCAGCGATCGTCATCAGGTACATCCCGCGCACGTTGACGTGCATCGTGTGGTCGAAATGCTCGAGCGGCGCGGCGAGCGCCTCCTCGAAGTACGCGATCCCCGCGTTGGACGCGAGCCAGTCGAGCCGTCCGTAGCGCTCGAGCGTCATCTCGACAGCACGGGCTGCGGTAACGGGATCACCGACGTCGGAGGCGAGGAAGATCGCATCGAGGTCGGTGGCGGCCTTGCGCAGTTGCTCCTCGTCACTCGGAGCGGCAACGAGGCAGAGGCGTACGCCGTCGTCGGCCAGCCGTTGGGCGATCGCATGGCCGATCCCCTGGCTCGCCCCGGTGACGATCGCGACGGTGTCGGGCATAGTTCTGACACTAACACCTCCATGCAGACAGAGTGTCCACGATGCGGAGATTGCATCGGACGCGGCGAACCACCATCTACGATCGCCCCATGGCAACGACCGAATCATGGTGCAGTCGGTTGTGAGCAGGCGCTGGAAGGATGTCGTGCCGGGCGTTTTCCTGTTCGAGGACAGCTGCAACGTGTACGCGCTGAAGGGCCCTCGTGGCATGCTTGTGGTCGACGCGGGTACAGGTGATTGGCTCGAAGCGGTTGACGAGCTTCCCGGCCCTGTCGTTGCCCTGGCCTGCACCCACTACTTCCGCGACCACGCGGCAGGAGCGGCGCATGCCGCACGCGCGGGAATCGCGGTCTACGTCCCGGAGGGCGAGCGCGAGATCTTGGAGGATCCAGCGCTCCATTTCCTCCGGCGCGAGAGCTACGGCGTCTACACGAACACGTGGGATCACTTCGCGCCGATTGAGCCGACCACCGTGACGGGGACCCTCCGCGACTTCGATCGGCTCGAGCTTGCCGGACTCCAGATTGACGTGGTGCCACTTCCCGGCGCGACGGTGACCCAGGTTGGGCTCCAGCTCCATCTTCCCGAGGTCGGGCTCGTGGTCTTCTGCGGCGAGGCGATTCATTCGCCGGGCCGTCTGGCACGGATCGCGCCGCTGCAGTACGGGTACGGCGATCTTCCCGGTGCCGTCGCGGCGATCGAGTCGGCGGCAGAGCTGCGCAACCGCCAGCCGCAAGTGCTGCTTCCTAGCCTGGGTGAGCCGATCCTTGATTCCGTCGACGAGTCCCTCGCGAGCCTGCAGGTGAACCTTCGCCGCCACGGTGGGCGCCGCGAGGCGTTCGAGAGCAACTGGTCGCTGCTCGACCGCGACACAGTTGAGCAGGTCACGGAGCACGTCTGGCAGAGCACTTCGGCGATGGCAAATGCAACCTTTGTCGTAGCGCCGTCGGGAAAGGTGCTGGTGATCGACATGGGGTACGACGAGGTGTTTGCTCCGCCGGGGGAGAGCGCTTCGGCCCCGCATCGTCGCCGGGGCTCGATTCGCGCTGCCCGCGCGCTCCTCGCGGCAACCGGTGCCTCGGGGATTGATGTCGCGCTTGTCAGCCACTATCACGACGATCACGTCGCCGGGATCCCCATCTTGCAGCGTGTCTACGGGACGGCGTGCTGGTGCCCGGAGTGGTTCGCGGACATCCTGGAGCACCCGGAACGGTATGCCTTCCCGTGCACGTGGCCGGTGGCGACGATTGTCGACCGACGAATCCCTGCGGGGGCCACCGTCGAGTGGGAGGGAATCCCCTTTTCGTCCACGCCGATGTCGGGACACACGCGTTTCTCGGCGGCGATAGCGTTCGAGGTCGACGGAGTCCGGTTCGCGCACCTCGGCGACCAGATTCACTCCCTGGGTGGCTGGGGGCCGGCCGCCAGCGCCAAGCACACCTTCGACTGGCGCACCGATGCCCTGTGGCCGACACACGTGTATCGAAACGGAGCCGATCTCCGGGGGTTTCGGGAGACAGCGGAATGGTTGAGCGAGGTACGCCCTGACATCGTTCTGAGCGGGCACCAGGCGCCAATGAGCACCGACGATGCCTTCTTCGAGAGCGCGCTCGAGTGGGCAGAGGAGTACGAGGAGGCGCACCGGGAGTCGATGGTGCTCGGCAACGATGACGCCCACTTCGGTTTGGACTCGCTTGCCGGATGGATCACTCCCTACAGGTCACACCTCGCGGAGCCGGGGACTTTGACTGTCGTCGCAACGCTTCGCAACCCGCTTGCCCGGGAAGCGGAGATAGAAGCAAGGTTGGTCGGACCGGCGTCGTGGCAGTGCGGTCAGGCGCTCGTCGTCGCCGAGCCGCGGGCGGAGATCCGTGTCAAGCTCACGGCGATCGTCGATACGCGTGTTCGGAGGACCCCGATCGCGGTCGAGTTGCGGGTGGGCGGCCGAAGCTACGGGCAGGTGGCTGAAGCCCTCGTAACCGTCGGCGGACCGTCCTTCTAGTCAGGCTCCGGCAGCGAAGCGTCGAGGACGTCGGCTCGACACGGCGGATGCTACGAGTCCCACCGTGAACGCTGCAACGAAGCTCGGCAGCGTCGCGCCGATCCCCCAGGCGGGCGGATCGAGGCGTTGCACCTGTTCCACCCAAAGCGACGGCCCGGTGGGCGACAGCCATTGGTACGTACCAAAACCAACCACCCACGCTGCAATCATTCCGGCGCGCCAGGGTGGCGCTCCGAAGACGTCGTCAGCGTCGTACGACCGCCCTGCGACGAGCCAGTCGGCGAGCAGCACCGCGAAGAGCGGCACGAAGAAGGAACCGAGGAGGAAGAGGAACGACTGGAAGCTCGTCAGCGCGAGTGCGAGCGCGCCGACCGTGCCGACCGTTGTCGTCGCGACGATCAGGAGCTTCTGCGGCGCGGCCGGGAAGAGGTTCTGGAGCGAGACGGCGCCCGAGTAGGCGTTCGCGAATGCCTCGTCGGTCTCGGCGACCGTGAGCATGAAGAGTGCGAGGAGTGCGACGAGGCCGCCTGCCGCCACCGCCGCCGGCAGCGCGGCAGCGTCGCCGATGCCGCGGGTCAGCAGGATCACGGCGCCGAGGCCGAGGAGAAGGGCGTCGGGCAGCAGGTAGCCGAGCCCTGTTCCCCAGAAGGCGCCACGCGGGGTGCGTGCGAAGCGCGTGTAGTCGGCCGCGAGAGGCACCCACGAGACAGTCACGCCGACGACGATGTCGATGCCTTGCCACGTCGAGAGGCCACCCTCGCCGGGGCTCGACCACGCCTCCGAAAGGCCGCCGCCGCTGAGCGCCCACCAGACCAGGTAGGCGATCGCGACGGGCACGACCCAGATCGCGACCTTGCGGAGCACCGTGCGGACGACGCCGATCGGGCCGGCAAGTCCCATCGCGAGGGCGGCGGCTCCGAAGACGAGTGTCCACGCCCACTGCGCTTCGACGCCGAAGAGCTGGTCGGACAGCGCCGCCGCTGCGGTTGCGATCACGAGCAACTCGAACACGGTCCAGCCGAGGCACTGGACGATGTTGATCGCCGTCGGAAGATACGAGCCGCGCTCGCCGAGCGGCGCCCGCATCAGCGTCATCGCGGGGACGCGGGCCTGCGCGCCGATCAGCCCGGCCACGGCGAGCATCAGGTTGCCGATCAGGCAGCCGATCGCGATCGCGACGAATGCCGAGGGGAGCGAGAGCGCCGGTACGAGGATCGCCCCGGCGACGACGACGAGCAGCGAGACCCCGAAGTTGCCCCAGAGGAGGGCGAGGTCGAAGCCGCCGAGCACCCGCAGCCGCTCGGGGACGGGATCGATGCCCCAGGAGGTGTCGTTCTCGCTCACGGCGGAGTTGTACCGGGTACCCGGGCGGCCGGAGGTGGGGGCGTCGCTCAGACGACGACGCGCGGCGTGACCCTCGCCCACTTCGCATCGGCGCTGACGAGGGCCCGAGCGGCTACTCCCAAGCGCGCTTTCGCTCTGCCAGGAATCCCTCGACGCCGCCAGGCCACGTGCCGCTGAGCTTTCGGGCGTAGCGCTCGATCAGGCTCTGCATGCGCTCGACGACGATGCGCCCCTCGCCGTCAGGGTAGATGGAGACGACGTCGTCGGGGCCGATACCCGCCTCCCTGAGCGCGTCGATCGGAATCGTCACCTGGCTGCTGCGCGTCACGCGCGTTCGTCCCGTCTTCATCCCCTTACTCTAGGGCAAGAACGTAGGGGGTCTGCGTGGCGATCCGTGGTGTCGAGTAGTCCGGAAGAGCCGTGTCCTACTCGGCCAGCAGGCGCCGCAGCACGTACGGGAGGATCCCGCCGTGGCGGACGTACTCGCGCTCGCGGGGCGTGTCGAGGCGGAGCGTGGCGCGGAACTCCACGTCATCGGCCAAAACGGTGACCTCGCGCGCCTCGCCGTTCTCGACCCCGCTGACCGAGAACTCCTCGCGGCCCGTCAACCCGAGCGAGGCGAGGCTCTCTCCGGGGAGGTACTGCAGTGGCAGGATCCCCATCATCAGCAGGTTCGAGCGGTGGATTCGCTCGTAGCTCTCGGCGATCACGGCTCGCACGCCGAGCAGGTTCGGCCCCTTCGCCGCCCAGTCGCGCGACGACCCGGAGCCATACTCCTTGCCGGCGAGCACGATCGTCGGCACGCCGTCGGCGAGATACCGCTGCGCCGCCTCGAAGATTGTCGTCTCGTCGCCGTCCGGCAGGTGAGCCGTCCACGTTCCCTCGGATCCGGGAACGAGCTGGTTGCGCAGCCGCACGTTTGCGAACGTGCCGCGCACCATCACCTCGTGGTTGCCGCGCCGCGAGCCATACGAGTTGAAGTCGCCGCGCTCGACGCCATGCCCGACGAGGTATTCACCTGCGGGGGATTCGAGCTTGATCGAGCCGGCGGGCGAGATGTGGTCGGTCGTGACGGAGTCGCCGATCGAGACGAGGCAGCGCGCCCCGCAGATGTCGTCGATTGTTCCCGCGGCCGGGGCCATACCGTCGAAGTACGGCGGACGGCGCACGTACGTGGATGTGTCCTCCCAGTCGAAGAGCTCGCCGGTCGGAACCGGCAGCTCGCGCCAGGCGTCCTCGCCCTCGTAGACGTTCGCGTAGGTCTCGAGGAACATCTCTCGCCCGATCGCGGCTTCGATCGTCTCCTGCACCTCGTCGGGCGACGGCCAGAGATCGGCGAGATAGACGGGCTCCCCGTCCGGGTCGTGGCCGAGGGGCTCGGTCGTGATGTCGATGTCCATCCGGCCGGCGAGCGCGTAGGCGACGACGAGCGGCGGGGAGGCGAGGTAGTTCGCTTTCACCTCGGGGTGAATGCGCGCCTCGAAGTTGCGGTTGCCGGAGAGGACTGCGCAGGCGACGAGATCGCCGCTCGTGACAGCCGTGGAGACCTCCACGGGCAACGGGCCCGAGTTGCCGATGCACGTCGTGCAGCCGTAGCCCACCGTGTTGAAGCCGAGCGCCTCGAGGTAGGGCGTCAGGCCGGCCTTCTCGTAGTACTCCGTCACGACCTTCGAGCCGGGCGCAAGGCTCGTCTTCACCCACGGCTGTCGTGTGAGGCCGCGCTCGACCGCCTTCTTCGCGAGCAGTCCGGCCCCGATCATCACGGCCGGGTTGGACGTGTTCGTGCAGGA
>JAYTJO010000639.1:0-3046 GCA_043730975.1 Thermoleophilia bacterium
ACCCGGATCGGCGGCGATGAGTCGGCGAAGTCGCGCGCGATCCCGAGCTGGATCGCCTGTGCGCAAGCGACCGCTCGGCGAGCGCTCGAAAAGGCGAGCATCGATCCGTCGCCCTGAGTCTCGACGACCGTACCGCCGTGTGCCGCGGTGACCTCCTCGATCACCGCGTTGTGACGCCGGATGACGTCGACCCAGGCCAGGTCACCGAACCGGGAAAGCAGGAGCGTCGAGTCGACGATGTCGGTGAAGACGATCGTGACCGTTCCGTCGACGGCAAACGAGGCTGAAAGGTCGGGCTGCTCGCGCTGGATCGTGTGCTCCAACTCCTCGAGCGTGACAGTCAACGCCCGACCCAAGAACTCGATGTTCGGCTTGGCCACAGACCAATGCACATGCACGACCTTCCACTCGCCGCGCTCGAGATGCAGTACGTAGGTCGCCCGCCCGTCGAAGCTGCCACCCGGCGAGGTGATCGCCTCCTTCACGCTCGCCCACCCAACGCTCCCTTCCTCCCAGGCCTCGACCTCGTAACTCGTAACCGGGAAGGATCCCAACTCCTCGAGTTGACGCGCCCAGATGGCGCGTGCCTCGTCTCCATGCCACCACTCATTGGGATCGTTCCCGATGATGAGCGTGCCCGGAAGTTCCGACAGTCGCCCGAGAGCCGATTCATGGTCGCCTTCGATCGTCGCGATCGTCAGTCGCTCGACAATCCTGCGAATCTCCTCTGACGGCTCCACAGAGCGGAGTGTGCTCGAACAGCTGGCCCAATGCAATCTCGAAGGCGGGCCAGACCCGTCCTTCCGCGCGCATCGATGTCGCAGGGGATGACTCGCTCCCGTGCGCCAGTTCGGGAATGTCACATGAAGGCCCGGGACTAGAAGTCCTTGGGAAGCCTCGGCCGCGTCTTGTGGATCAGGCCCTCCCCGCGTACTAGTATCGGCACATGACCCAACTCTCAGAAAGCCTCGCGCACGTTCCTCTCTTCAGCGATCTGAACAAGAGACAGCTACGAAAGCTTGCGAGTGGATTCAAAGAGAAGAACTTTGCGCCAGGAAGAACTATCGTCCGCGAGGGTCACATGGACGGCGTCGGCTTCTTCGTCATTACCGAGGGGACCGCGGCGGTCAGCGTCTCTGGGTCGACCGTGGCGATTATTGGCCCTGGAGACTATTTCGGGGAACTTGCGATGATCACCGAGCAAGAGCGCGGCGCAACCGTAACGGCCGAAACGCCTCTCCTCTGCCTGATGATGGCGTTCTGGGATTTCCGCCGGTTCGCGAAAAACAACCCGGACGTTTCCTGGAAGCTCCTTCAGCACCTCGCCAGCATGCTGATGGAGGATCGCGCGCGACGCGCCCAAGCGGCGATCCAAGCCAGCTAAGAAGCTTTAACTCAATGACCACGCGCTGGCTGGGCGTGATGGGCGAGTGCGATGCGAGGACGCAGGGAGCCAGCCGATACGGGACGTACCGGGGCGACCGAGGACGAAGCAGCGTGCCGCCCAGCGCGTTCAGACGGCCCGTGCTTCTTTGAGTTAAAGCCTCTAATAGCTGAGCCGATGATGCCGGCCAACGTCGTTCGACGCTGCTGACGTCGATCGACACCGAAGAGCGGACTCGCATGGGCCACAGTGCCTACGCCCGGAGTGCTCATGCGCCTCGCTGCCGGAGTTGAGCGGCGACGTCCTGCAGGAGTGCCGGAGCATGAACGAGAACGAGCTCGACCGCTCCATGCAACGCGCGGGCAGCAACGCCGACGTCGTCGTGTTGGACGGCGTTGCGTCGCTCGTATGCCTCCCTGATCGCACCGTGCGTCTTCGATCCGATCACGTCGTGGAGCTTCAGCTGTTCGAGAGCCTCGGTCGAAGTCGGCTCCCGGTTCGCCCGCGTCCACCCCTCGAGCTCGCAGAGCTCCTGCGCGCTCTTGATGCACGCGTTGACGACGTTCTCGTAGCCTGCGTGGACGGCGTTCGCACGGTTCAGCTCGACCGGGACGCTGGACTGCCACGCTCGCTCGAACTCCGCTAGCTCGAAATCGCCGCCGAAGAGCGCCGCGCTCTGCTCCAGCGCACGAAGGTGTCGCTGCGCGTCGATGAGGCGCCGCTTGATCGTTGCCTCGAGCAACGCGGCACGCTCATCGTTCATGCCCGCCCGCCCGCTCCGAATGCCCGCTCGAACTCGTCGGCGATCCGGTCGCGCTCGCTGGCAGCGTCCCTCTCGATCTGTGGCAGGCGACGCGTCAACGAAGGCCAGAGGGCGTCGCGATCGACAAGCACCCTCCCCTCACGAACCGCCTCCGCCAGGAGGAGAGGTGCGGCAAACGCGTCGTCGAGATCGACGATCTGTACGTCGGCTCCTACGCGTTCGGACAATCGATCCGCGAGCACCCACCGGTCGGCACCTTTCCGGAGCGCGACCAGGAGGTCGACGTCGCTCGCGTCATCCTCTACTCCGCGAGCTCGAGATCCGAAGAGCGCCGCGAAGGAAACGTTCGGCTCCGTCCGCATCGCCTCTCGCAACGAGGAGAGGAGCGCCCACGAACGACGGAGATACACGCGCTCCGCGAGCGAGATGTCGAGCTTCCTCGGTGACGGACGCTCGGCGCGAAAGAGTCCCTGCGTGACCGCGCGACGGAGTGTCCGATCGGTCGTCTGGAGCTCGGTAGCGAGACTCTGAAGGTTCGTCTGCATGGCCTCCTATCCTACGGCATTGTGTGACCGATAATAATTAATCGTATGTCCGTTAATGACATGCCGACTTCCAACAGGTCTCCCGTCGCAACATCGAAGTGTTGCCCGCGGGTAAGCCCGTCTAGCTCTCACCCGAACCTCTATGCGCGCGATCGCGCTGTCTATTGTCTCTTGCAGACATGCCCCGAACCCGGGAGACCGGCCGAAGTCGGTCACCGCACATAGAGTGCAGGCGATGACCGCCGCCGAAGAAGGCCTCGCCGAGCTCCACACCCACCTCGGCGGCTCGGTTGCCTCCGACATCCTCTGGAGCCTTGCGCACGAGCAGGGGATCGCGCTGCCAGTGAAGGACTA
>JAYTJO010000640.1:0-3181 GCA_043730975.1 Thermoleophilia bacterium
TCGTCGCCCGCGCGCACGCCGGAGTCGACGCGCACGCCAGGCCCCGATGGCTCCTCGTACACCGTGATCACACCCGGCGCCGGAAGAAATCCCTTGCCAGCGTCCTCGGCGTTGATCCGACACTCGATCGCGTGGCCGCGCAGGATCACGTCCTCTTGCCTCAGCGAGAGCGGCGCTCCCTGCGCGATCAGAATCTGCTCGCGGATGAGATCGAGGCCTGTCACGAGCTCCGTGACGGTGTGCTCGACCTGGATCCGGGTGTTCATCTCCATGAAGTAGTACTCACCGTCGCGCGTGAGCAGCCCCTCGACCGTTCCCGCAGACCGATATCCGGCCGCGCGCGCAGCGCTCACGGCGATCTCGCCGATCCGCGCGCGCAGACCGTCATCGACCGCGGGCGAGGGCGACTCCTCGATCAACTTCTGATGGCGCCGCTGGATCGTGCAGTCACGCTCGCCGAGGAAGAGAACCGTCCCGTGAGCGTCGGCAAGGATCTGCGCTTCGACATGCCGTGGCTCCTCGAGGTAGCGCTCGACGTACACCGTGTCGTCACCGAAGTACTTGAGCCCCTGCCGTTGCGCCGCCTCGAAGGCCCGCTCGGCCCCGGCAGGTTCGGTGACGATCTCCATCCCCTTACCGCCACCACCCGCTGCCGCCTTGATGATCAGCGGATAGCCGATCTCCTCACCGAGCTCGACGACCGCCTCGACCGTGCGAACCGGATCCGTGACACCCGGGATGATTGGAACACCTGCCGCGCGCATCGCAGCGCGCGCCCCGGTCTTCGAGCCCATCAGCTCGATCGCGGAGGCGGGCGGCCCGATCCAGGTGATCCCCGCCTCTTCGACCGCGCGCGCGAAGGCTGCGTTTTCGGCCAGGAAGCCGTAGCCGGGATGAATCGCCGAGACGCTCGCGCGGAGCGCGGTCTCGATGATCACATCGCCCTGCAGGTAGCTCTCGTCAGCAGGGCCTGGGCCGACCCGGAATGCCTCGTCGGCGAGGCGCGTGTGGAGTGCACCCCGGTCGGCGTCGGAGTACACCGCCACCGCTTCGATTCCCAGCTCGCGGAGCGTTCTGAAGATCCTGACGGCGATCTCCCCACGGTTCGCAACGAGCACTCTGGTGAAGGTCTGCATGCGCGCCGCGTATTCTCCCCTAACGATGACCATCCCCGATCAGTTGACGCTCGGCCGGGCCTTGGCCGTTCCGGTTGTCGTCGTGCTCTTTGCGTGGGATTTTCCCGACCATGCGTACTGGGCAACCGCGGTGTTCGTCGTCGCGATGGCGACCGATCAGATCGACGGCTGGCTTGCGCGACGCTGGAACCAGACGTCCGCGTTCGGTTCGCTCCTCGATCCAATCGCCGACAAGGTGCTGGTGATGGCAGCGCTTGCCATGTTGATTGCCGAGGGCGTTGCACCGGCATGGATGGTGGCGGCAATTCTGGCGCGCGAGTTCCTCATCTCCGGTCTCCGCCTCGCAGCGATCGAGAAGGGTGTCGTGATCGCAGCCCGTGACCTCGGCAAGCTGAAGACGTGGGCACAGGCGCTCGCCGTCGCCGTCGGCGGCATGGCGGCAGCCGGGGCGTGGAGCAACGATCTCGCCTGGTGGGTGCTTCTCGTCGCCGTCGTGCTGACGTGGGTCTCGGGGCTCGACTACGCGCGCGCCGCGCCGGGGTTGCTCCGCGGCTCCGCTTCCTGAGGGTCGCGATCGACCGATTCCTGCAGGCCCGCCGCACGCCACACCGAGATCTCCGGCGCCCCGGGCAGCTCTGGGCGTCGTGTGCGGACGAGCGCGATTCGCGCCGCCTCGAATTCCGCAGGACTGGGCTCGGGATGGAGAACGGGGTCGGGCTCGAACCGGTTACTCACGACTCGAGGCTACGCGACGGCGGGCGGCCGTTCGACGGTTCACGCGTGACAGGCCGACGGGAATCCACCAGACGACCAGACCGACGACGAGCCCAACGAGCAAGTTGATCTCGAAGCCGAGGCCGCCGACGAGAAGCGCTATCGCCCAGGCGCGAACGCCGCGCAGGTCGCGAAGAAGACCGATATGCAGGAACCCCGCGACCGCAAGCAATCCCGCGAGGATCGGCAGCGGAAAGGCGGGGAGGACAGCCGCGAGGCCGGCACCGACGCCGAGCGCGACGACGACGAGCGCCGCTCCGAGAGCGGCCGGCGCGCGCCACGTGCGTGCACCAAAGGCATAGTGCGCCGTCATCCCGCCGGCGCCATGACACACCGGCATGCCCGAGATCGCTCCGGCGAAGATGTTCGCCGATCCGAGCGTCATCGCAAGCCGCCCGGGCTTGACGCGCGCTGCAGCATCTCCGAAATACGTTTTCGCAGCGTCTGCGGTCGCGAGGCACGAGTTTGCGAACGACAACGGCAACTGCGGGATCACGAGAACCGTAAAGGCCGTCCAGAACGTGGCCGAGTCGAGAGTCGGAACCGTGATCGCAGAAGGGCCGAGAACGAGTCCGTCGCCCGCCCGCATGAGCATCGCAGCGAGCCCGATCCCTACGAGAGCGAGCGTCACCGGTCGCCGGCGCAGAAGTACGGCAAGCGCGACGACAAGAATCCCGAGCGGCACTGCCCACGACGGAGCGAGCGCGTACGCCGAGAACGACGACGGTGGATCGGAGACGAGGCCCCACGCGATCTTCAGGAAGAGGAGGCCGACCGTGAGCTGAACACCACGAATGAGCGGCTTGGGAAAGGCCCTGCCCGCGAAGTCCACGAGCCCCGTCGAACCGATGACGAGGAAGATCACCCCCATCAGGATCGCCGCCGCGGCAATCTCATCGGCGCCGAGACCCTGGGCGATGGCGATCGCGCCGAGCGCCTTCAGCGGTTGCACCGGCACCGGCAGTCGGTACACGGCGGCGACGAGCAGGAGCAGTCCTCCGGCGGGCAGGAGAACAGACGTCGCCGACAGCCCGTTCTTGACGATCAACGCGACTGCGATGGGAATCAACACACCGAGATCGGCGACCGCGCCCGACAACTCGCGGGTCATCGTCGGGCGCATACTCATTTTTCGACCATCACGCTCGTCGACTTGATGACCCCCGCCGCGCTCATTCCAACCTCGAGGCCGAGCTCCTCGGCCGACTCTCGGGTGATGATCGCGACGACGCGCGCCGGTTCCGTGACGTCGATCTCGACGCGGGCGAGCA
>JAYTJO010000641.1:0-3458 GCA_043730975.1 Thermoleophilia bacterium
GAGGACGACGGCGAGGGCGACCGCGACGATCACTGCGACTCGTCCCCAGACGACGAGCGCCGCCACCAGCACTCCAACGGCAAGCGCCACGAAGCTCGACTGCGAGAACGAGAAGAAGAGGCCTACCCACATTGCGACGATGACGGCGTAGAGGCCGCCGAGCTTCCAGCCGCGAATACCGCCGAGCAAGATGCCGGCGAGGGCGGTGAGGATCCCGATCGTGAGGTAGCGCCCGTAGATCGATGGGTCCCAGAAGATCGAGTTGACCCGGAAGAACGGCGCGTACGCGTTTCCGACGATCACCTTGGGGTTCCAGAACACATCCCTCGTCGCCCACTGGTAGGCGCCGATCGAGGCATACGTTAGCGCCGTGCCGACGAGTGCAGCCCAGAGCCAGGTGAGCCAGCGACCGCGCCAGGGAAGGCGTGCAAAGCCGAGGGCGAGCAGGCCGAAGGGGAGAACGAACGCGCCGACGAAGATCGCACCCTCACGGAGATCGACGCTCCAGACGAGTGTCAGACCCGTCCAGGCGACGAACGCTGCGAGAGGAAAAGCCAGAGGCCCGAGCTCACGATCACAGTCGTCGCGACGCACAACGAGCTGCCAGCCGAGCGCCACCGCAAGCGAGCCGACGACGACGTAGAGGGGCAGGAGGAGGTTTGCGTCCTCGTCGCCGAGCTGCACCGGGATGCGTGCGGGGACGCAGGCGAGGGTCGCGAAGGCGAGGAGGTACGGGTATCGCAGGAGGGCCCAGCCACCGGCGGCCGAGATGACGACTCCAGCGACTCCGGCGGCGGCGAGTTCGACAGGGCCAAGATCCGGGGCGAGGTAGGCGGCGAGGCACGCAAGGCCGAGAGCCCAGGCGGCGAGGCCCGCGATACGGAGATCACGGCGCTGCGCGACGTAGAGCAACGCCAGGCCGGCACACCCGATGACGCCCCCGAACTGCCCGACTGCGCTCACGGTGTCGGGCTCCTGACGAACACGGCGGCTCTTGCGCTGCGGCCGTTGGCCGTCACCGTGAGCGTGAACCGGCCCGGCTGGAGTGGAGCCCGCAGCCGCAGCGTGCCCGGCCGCGCGACGCCCGTGCGAGCACCGAGCTTCCAGGTCACGCGGGCTGCGTCCGTGAGCACGAGAACGGCGAATCGCCCACCCGGGGTTGCCACGATGGTCGTGCGACCGAGCGCGACGTACCTGATCACGACGACCTTCGAACGCGTCCTGCGCCCCTCGTTCCCGGCGATGTCCACAGCGCCGAGCCGGAGCTCGTACAGGCCCTGCGGCAGGGGCTCGCCTCCCGAGCGCCCGAACCAGTCGATCGTGCCCTCGGTCTTCCGGCCCTTCTTGAGAACAGCACGCTCCCCGTCGACGTACAACGAGACACGGGACGGCTCGTCGACCCTGTATCCAACGACGACGCGATCGCTACGTGCGTCTCCATCGGGAGAGAAGACCCGGGGTGTGAGCCGCGTCATGGCGACGACCGGAGGGGTCGTGTCGATGCGGATCGGGTTCGGCAGGACGATCGTGCGACGCTGCCGCCGGAGCTTTACACGCGGCCGGTACGACCCTTCGGGGAGAGCGAGGCGAACGTCACTCTTTCCGTTCCAGACGAACGAGACAGGACCGCGAGGTTCCTTCTGGCGCCGCACGAGATGGCGAACCACATTGCCGCCCTCATCGATCATCTCGACGTCGATGACGTCGGCCTTGCGGAGCCGGAAGGCGATCACCGCAGAGCCCGTGGGGCAGTCGCAGACGGGTGAGATCACCTTCGGGAGAACGCGCGTGCCGACGATGGGGCTCGGGGTCAGCTTCAGCGATTCGGTGTAGACGAAGGCCAGCGCCGTGGCAGCGAGCAGCGCCGCGACGAGCGCGGCTGGCGCGAATCTGGCCAAGGCCGACAGATTCTACGCTGGATCGGCGCGTAGCGACCCTTCACGGTGGCAGGACGACGGGCGACGCTCCGCCTCGCAGAGGCTCGGCTGCGCATAGCCCCTACGACTCCGCGAGGCCCCAGTCGAGCACGACCCGCCAGCCGTCGGGGTCAGCGATCGTGATGCTGCGCCCGTCCCAGTACGGGTTCTCGGGCTCGACGTCGGGGTAACCGAGATCCGAGAGCCGTCCCGCGACGATCTCCGCCGCCTGCTCCGATTCCAGGTAGAGCACGAGGAGGTTGTCGACGCTCGGGGCCGGGCAGGGGCTGCCGTCCTCGTGGGAGGTGAACTCGAGGTGATAGTCGCTGCCGGGAAGCCCGAGCATGACCCCGTCGTACCCCGAGTGACCATCGAAACGGCCGAGCTCGACGAGCCCGACGCCGTCGCGATAGAACTCGACCACCTCCTCAAGCCTGTCGGTCGGACGCGCAATTCTGACCCGGATCACCGGGAGGCTCGAGGGCCAGCTCACCCGGTGTCGGCCTCGGCGACCTGCGGCGTGCCCCGTGTGGCGAACCAGCGCGTAAACGCGACGAGCGACGCGATCACCGCTACCGCGGCGCCCGCGATCAGGATCGCGTTGGCTCCCGGCGGATCGACGAGTTTGACCCCCGCGAGCGTGAGCGTTGCAGCGAGCACGATCCGCAGCGAACGGTCTGGAAGCTTCACGGTGAACCTGCCGCCGATGAGGACTCCGGGGATCGAGCCGATCAGCAGCCAGCCGGTCGCCCTGAGGTCGACGCTGCCGGCAACGAGGTGCCCGGCCCCTGCTGCGGCGAGGAGGATCGCAGCGTGGAAGATGTCGGTGCCGACGATCTTCGCGGCAGTGAGTGGGAATGCGATCAGCATCACGAGCCCGAAGACCGTGCCGCTTCCCACCGAGGTCAGTCCGACGACGAAGCCGCCGACGACACCGGTGAGGACAGCGATCACCTTGTCACGCGGCCCGAGAATGAACGGCCGGTCATCGGAGGCGGTGTGAAGGTATGCCTTGACGAGAAACCCGAGCCCGCAGAGGACGAGCGCGACGCCGAGGATGATCTTCGCCGTGTCCTCGTAGCCGTCGCCGTACCGCTTCGTCAGCCACCAAGCGAGCCCCACGCCGACGAACGAGAACGGGATCGAGCCGAGGAGCATCCACGCTGTCAGCCGGAGGTGAACGTGGCCGAGCCGCCGATGCTGAACCGCCCCGAACGACTTGAAGATCGCTCCGTGGACGATGTCCGTGCCGATCGCGACCGAGGGCTTGAATCCGAAGACGAGCACGAGCAGCGGCGTCATCAGTGAGCCCCCACCCATTCCCGTCATACCGACGAGCAATCCGATGAGAAGGCCGGCGAGTGAGAGCTTCCAGTCCATATATGGTCTAGACCGTTTTCTCCGGTGTTGCGAGCAGAATCTCCTTCAAGGTGTCACCGCGGAGTCCGAGACGCAGCGTCTCGAGCGGGATCACCTCGTCGGGCGGGATGTTCCCGAGATTGACGTTCGGCCCGAGCTGCTTCACGAACCACGCCTGCGACG
>JAYTJO010000642.1:0-1816 GCA_043730975.1 Thermoleophilia bacterium
TGCTTATCGCCTTCTGGCCTGCGCGAGTCGCTGCCCGTAAGGGACATAGCTTCTTCCTCTACTTCCTCTTCAGCCTGGTCTTCTTCCCTGCTGCGCTGATCGTCGCCTACATGGTTCCCGATCGCAGCGGCGCAAGCGAAAGGGGAGGCGAGGACGAGATGATGAGACAAGCCGAGCTGCAGAGAAGGACAGCCGAAATGGAACGAGAAACCGAGCTTGGGCCTCCCCCGCTCGCCTGACGGCAAGCCCGGCAGATCCACAGCCGCCGATCATCCGCCGCTCTCAGGGATGGCCCCGGGAGGAATCGAACCTCCGCGCGTGGATTCGAAGTCCACCGCTCTATCCACTGAGCTACGGGGCCGCGCTCGGATGCACGGTATCCTGTGCAGAGCACGTGGTGGCGGTAGCTCAGTTGGTAGAGCCCCGGGTTGTGATCCCGGTGGTCGCGGGTTCAAGTCCCGTCCGCCACCTTATTTTCGTTCAGCTATCGAGGGGTGAGGATAGCGATGGAAGAGCGTATCGCGATCCTCACCCCTCGATGCTGCGCGCTTCGCGCGATCCTGAAGTTGTCTGCCCGCGGGCTCTGTTCACCCGCGAGAGCCTCGGCCACGGCCGGCCGCGGGTCTGCTGGCTCTCGAGAGCCTCTGCCGTTCGGCGCTCCCTGGTGCCACCGTGTCCCTAGGATCTCCGCATGCGACACACGCGCTACGGCTACTGGCTCGAGGAGGCAGGGCCGATCGAGCCGACGGAGCCGCTCTCCGGCGACACGACGGCCGACGTCGTCATCGTCGGAGGTGGGTATCTCGGGCTCTGGACCGCCTGGCAGCTGAAGCAACTCGAGCCCGATCTCGACATTGTCCTGCTCGAGGCGGGGCTCGCCGGGCACGGGCCGAGCGGACGAAACGGTGGCTTCGTCTCGACACTCTGGGACGACCTCCCGATTCTCCGCGACGCCGTCGGCGACACACGCGCAGTCGAGGTGTGCCGCGCATCCGAGCATGCGGTGCACGGGGTCGGCGCCTGGTGCGAGGCACACGGCGTCGACGCGTGGTACCGCTATGGCGGCACGCTCCAGGTAGCGACGAGCGAAGCACAGCTCGGAGACTGGGACGAGGTCGTCGAAGCCTGCGAGGCCGTCGGAGCGGCGGAGGAAGCGGTCGCGCTCTCGAGCGACGAGGTGGCGGCCCGCTGCGCTTCTCCCGCCTTCCTCGGCGGTCTGTTCCTCCCGACGGCTGCGAACGTCCAGCCTGCACGACTCTCGCTCGGCCTGAGGGCAAAAGTGATCGAGGCCGGGGTTCGTCTCCACGAACGGACGGCCGTCCGTTCACTTTCGCGTGAGGCGCTCGCGACCACCTCGGGTGGGACGGTCGCGGGCGGCTCCGCTGTGCTGGCGGTCAACTCGGCAACACCCGGATTCAGCGGCTACCGACTCGCGCTCGGCGTCGCCTCGAGCCACATGGTCATCTCCGAGCCCGTCCCCGAGGTGATCGAGGAAGTCGGCTGGACGGCGGGCGAGAACATCCACGACTGCCGCACGCTCCTCCACTACTTCCGCACGACGAACGACGGACGGATCGCGCTCGGCTGGGGCGGCGGACGCATGGGTGTTGGAGGCAAGCACAGCGACCGGCTCGACATCGACGCGGACGCGGCGAAGCATGCAGCGGCAGCACTCCGCCGGTTCTTCCCCCAGCTCGAGAAGCGGGGGCTCACCCATGCCTGGGGCGGCCCGATCGACGTCTCCCCCACGCACCTGCCGATCTTCGGATCGAAGGGGAAGATCCACCACGGCTTCGGCTTCACGGGCAACGGCGTC
>JAYTJO010000643.1:0-6965 GCA_043730975.1 Thermoleophilia bacterium
TACCGGGAGCAATGGGAAGGTTCCGACTCCGTAAGCGAGTAGTCGAGGCGCCCGAGCCCGACCCGTTCTTCCCTGTTCCCGCGCGGTTCAACTTCACGCGCGATGTCGTCGAGGCGGCCGCGGCTGCCGACTCCTTTCGACACGCAATGACCTTCGTCGATCACGAAGGCATCATCGACCGACGCACGTTCAGGGAGATCGCGAGCGACGCGAGCCGTTGGACGTCGCTGTTCCGCTCTCGGGGACTCGTGCCAGGCGATCGGATCGTCGTGCTGGTTGGCAGAACGCCGTTGTGGCACTCGGTGATTCTCGGGGCGCTCAAGGGAGGCTTCGTTGCGGTGCCGTGCCCCGAGACGTTCGACACGGACGAGCTGATGCATCGATCCGCGCATTGCGATGCTCGGATCATCGTCACCGACCGAGCACGAGCACCTTCGGACGCTCCCGAAGGGCTACTCGTCGTCGAAGACCTGAAGGACGAGCTTCGCGGTCAACCGGTCGGTCAGAGCACGCACGACACGGGAGCTGACGACCCCGCGTTGATTCTCTACACGTCGGGAACGACCGGAGCGCCAAAGGGAGCGATCCACACGCACGCGTCCACGTGGACGATGCGACTGCAGGCCAAGCACTGGCTCGACGCCCGCCCCGACGACCTCGTGTGGTGTACCGCAGGCGTGGGCTCTGCGCTGTTCGTCTGGAACTCCCTGATCGGCCCGTGGTCGCTCGGCTCCGAGATCGCGTTGCACGAGGGTGAGTTCACGGTTCAGGAACGCTTCGACCTGATCGACCAGCTCGGCGTCACCGTTCTCTGTCAGCCCTCGTCCGAGTATCGACTGATGGCCGAGCACGGGATGCTCGAGAAGTTCTACATCGGGAGTGTCCGTCAGGCAGTATCGACCGGGGCGCCTCTCGATCCCCAGGTGGGCGACGCGTTTCGGGTCGCGTTCGGAGTCACCATTCACGACGGCTACGGACAGGCCGAGAGCGGGCTCGTGATCGCGAGCCCGCAGTACGCCGAGGTCGGCGTCGGGTCGCTGGGCGCGGCGATTCCTGGCTACGACATCGCCGTGATCGACGAGAGCGGCGACGAACGGGGGGCCGGTGCGGAGGGCGAGATCGCGCTGCGCGGGCGTCCCCCGTCGCTCTTCGCCGGTTACTGGAATGATCCCGACGAGACGAAGGCCGTGTTCCTCGGAGAGTGGTACCTGACGGGGGATCGAGCCACCCGGGACGCCGACGGCTGCTTCTGGTTCAGCGGCCGCATCGACGGGCAGGTGTCGACCCGCCATGAGGAGCGGGAACGCGCGGCCGCTGCTGCGGCAGCCGCTGCAGCCGCTGCAGCCGAAGCCGAGGCAGCCCGGGCAGCTGCCGCCGAGCAGGCCCGCGAGGAAGCAGACGAACGCACGCGCAAGGCCGACGAAGAACGCCGCCGAGAGGAAGAACAGGCAGCCGTAGCGGCGGCAGCCGCACCAGGGACTGCGGCAGCAGAGCGCGTCGACCGAGAAGCGGAGAAGGGGTCAGCAGAGCAACCACCTGCAGCGCCGCCGGCCCCCGCGAAACGCTCTCGCCGGGAAGAGGCTGCGGCACGCCGCACCGAGAAGGCGGAGGCGAAGGAGGCCGAACGCGAGAAGCAGGCCGACGAGAAACGCCGCCGCGAAGAGGAGAAAGCCGCAGCAGAGAAGGCCCGCCGCGACGACGCCGAAGCGAAGCGCGCCGCCGAAGCGAAGGCACGCGAAGACGAGCAACAACGCAAGCTCGACGAGAAACGCCGCCGCGAAGAGGAGAAAGCCGCAGCAGAACGAGCCCGCAACGACAATGCGGAAGCGAAGCGCGCCGCGCAGGCGGCCGCTGCAGAGGCTGCGAGGCGTGAAAGGGAGCCACGCAAGTCGCGGACACCGGCCCCCGCTATCCCCGATCCTGGGGATACCACGGAGGAGGATGGCGAACGCATCAGCGCCGAGCTGATCGCCCGGCTCCGCGCGTACGGGCATGGCGATAGCAGCGAGGATGCGCTGAAGGATCAGGAGTAAGGCAGTGAGCCAGACGATCGAGGCGCCGATCGAGGTGGATTTGCCGGACGCGGGCGAGGAGTTCGACCACGATCGACCCTGGGTGGTACTCGTGTGGAACGACCCGATCAATCTGATGAGCTATGTCACGTTGGTGCTCCGGAAGCTCTTCGGCTACTCCGAGGCCGAGGCGACCCGGATGATGTTGCAGGTTCACAACGACGGCAAGGCCGTCGTATCGTCAGGCGAGAAGGAGAAAGCGGAGTTCGACGTCGCCCGCCTGCATGCACACGGTCTGTGGGCCACGCTCAGGCAGGACTGATGCCGACTCGCCGGATTCAGAGGGACCGCAAGGGTGGTTACCGCTTGAGGCTGCCACCCGAGGAGCGGGAGCTCCTCCGCTCGCTACCTCGGCAACTACGCGGCGTCATGCAAACCGACGATCCGAGCCTGCGGCGTCTCTTTCCTCCCGCCTATCCCGAGGACAGAGAGGCCGACGACGAGTTTCGACGCCTGATGCGAGACGACCTGCTCGAAGGCAAGCTCGCAGCACTGCGCGTCGTCGAGGAGACGGCCGGTGCCGAACACCTGAGCGGCGAGCAGCTCGAGGGCTGGCTCGGTGCCCTCGAGAGCCTCCGCCTCTACCTCGGAACCCAGCTCGACATCAGCGAGGGGACGTTTGGCGAAGAGCTCGATCCGGCCGATCCGGCGGCACCGGCCCTCGCGCTGTACGGGTACCTGAGCTGGCTTCAGGAGGAGGCGGTCGCCGCCCTCTCGGCGAACCTGCCGTAGGGGTCAGGTCTTCCACGTTCCATCCCCTGAGCGTTCGGGGCAGCCACAGCGTCGATCAACGTGGAACGTGGAAGACCTGACCCCGCGCTACGGCTCGACGAGCACGCGCCCGGCAGGGAGCTCGAGGCTCGCCTGTACCGCATCGTCGATCGCGTCGAGCGAGAAGATCTCGCCGAGGAGCGGGGCCAGCTCGAGCCGGCCTGCAGCGACGTGCTCGAGCAGGAGCGGCAACGCAACGGCAGGGTCCTCCGAGCCGTACATCGTTCCCGTCAGAAACTTCTCGCGCCGCAGGAACTCGCCCGGGTCGAGGTCGAGCCGGAGCCCGGTCGGAGGCAGGCCTACCATCACGGTCGTGCCGCCGCTCCGGGTGAAGCGGAGTGCCGTCGCGCTCGTTTCGGGGAAACCGACCGCATCGAAGCCGTAGTCGGCGCCCTCGGGAGCGATCGCGACCATCGCCTCCTTGAGATCGTCCGGATGGACGGCGTGGGTCGCGCCGAACCGAAGTGTCTGATCTCGGCGCGCCTGCACCGGGTCGACGACGACGATCGCCTCGGCACCGGCGATCCGTGCGCCCTGGACGACGAACTGCCCCACCCCACCGCCACCAATGACGAGGACGACCCCGCCCGGCTGAGCTCGCGCCGCGAAGAGCACCGCCCCGACGCCCGTCAGCGCCGCGCATCCGAGCAGGGCCGCGTCGCGGAGCGGCACGGCGCCGTGCGTCGGAAGTGCGACCTGCGAGGAGACGACCACACGCTCGGCCCACGCTCCCGTTGCCGTGCCGCGGTACACCGTCGCGCCGTCGAGCGACATTCCCGTGGTTCCGTCGACGAGCGTCCCGTTGCCGATCGCCCGGTGGAGCGGAGCACAGGCGGCAGGCCTCCCGCGCGCACAGTCGGCGCAGTGACCGCACGACGGCGCCCACGAGAGCACGACCTCATCCCCCACTCGCACCGAGTCGACGGCATCACCCACGTGCTCAACGATCCCGGCGCCCTCGTGTCCGAGCACCATTGGCGTTGGGCGCTGCCACTCGCCCTTCACCTGGTGAAGGTCCGTGCCGCAGATGCCAGCCGCGGCGATGCGGACGACGACGTCATTCGGGCCGGGTTCTGC
This sequence comes from Thermoleophilia bacterium, assembly GCA_043730975.1. GTDB lineage: Bacteria > Actinomycetota > Thermoleophilia > Gaiellales > Gaiellaceae > Gaiella. Next base: position 3,921 of record JAYTJO010000643.1, read on the forward strand.
CAGATCGAGCTCGACGACCTCGAGAGGCTCGCCGACCCCCCGGAAGAGCCCGGCCCGGGTCTTCACGCTCCGATTGCAGCCTTGACTGCGGCGCAGTTCGTCACCGTCGAGACGTTCTGCAGCGCGAAGTTGATCGACGCGTTCTGCCAGTCGGCGTTCATCGTCGACGTGCCGTCCTCGGGCACGACCATCGCGTAGCCCTTGTCCGCGCCGGTGCGTGAAGTGTGCTCGATCGACATGTTCGTCCACGCGCCCGTGATGATGATCGTGTCGCGCCCGAGCCCCTCGAGCATGTTCTCGAGGCGCGTCCCCTGCCAGGCACTCATCCGCATCTTTTCCACGATGTAGTCGCCATCCTGCGCCTCGAGGCCGTCCGCAGGAGCAGCGCCCCACGTGCCACGGACGAGCGCGCCCGTATCAACGACGCCGTTGAAGAGCGGCGCGTTGAGCTTGAGGCCAGGAGCACCCGGCTCGACGATGTACCACACATGAAAGACCGGGATGCCTTTCGCCCGGCACGCCGCAGCAAGGTCGGCGACGTTCGCGACGACGTTCTGCTCCGTTGCATGAGCGGGCGAACCCGACTCGGCGAAGGCTCCGCCTTCGATGATCACGTCGTTCTGCAGGTCCTGGATGATCAGCGCGCAACGACCAGGATCGAGTGTCAATTCGTCGGACATCACAACCTCCTATTGCATGTAGGGCTCGCGCCGAGGCCCAACCTTGGTGCGAATCGTGTAGACGGACGCCGACGACGGAATGAACAGCGTGTGCCAGTCCGGCCCACCCCAGGTGTGGTTACCCACGCCCTCCGGCACCTCGATCGTGCCCAGGTGCTCCCCGTCGGGCGAGATGACCCAGACGCCCTGCGGCCCGGTCACCCAGATGTTGCCGAGCTCGTCGACCTTCATACCGTCGGGGATGCCTTCCTCGATCACGCCGGTACCAACGCCTTCGAAGAACATCCGGCCGTTCGAGAGGGTTCCGTCGACGTTGACGTCGAAGACCTTGATGTGCGCCCGCGGGGTGTCGTTGATGTACATCAGCGACTCGTCCGGGGAGAAGCACAGACCGTTCGGCATGTCGAACTCGTCCTGCGGTGCGGCGAGATCGAGCTCATCCTGCCCGCCTCCGGGGGGAATCCGGAAGACGCCCTGCCAGCCGAGCTCACGCGCGCGCTCGACACCGAAGCCGGGGAACCGCCCGTACCAGGGGTCGGTGAAGTAGATCGTCCCGTCCGAGCGAACGGTAACGTCGTTCGGGCTGTTCAGGTACTTGCCCTGCCAGTGGAATGCGAGGGTCTCGCGCACCCCGTCCGGTCGCTCACGGACGAGCGAGCTCGTCACGTGCTCACACACGAGCAGATTGAGATCGTGGTCGAGCGTCATCCCGTTGCACTTGAACGACGGGTTACGAACCTCGGTGACCGTCCCGTCGAGCGTCACCTTGCGACGGATGTCCGCCGGCATGTCGGAGAAGTACAGCACCTGCTCCGTGGGATGCCAGATCGGCCCCTCGGTAAACGTGAAACCCGTCGCGAGCTGCTCGACGCCCGAGCCCTCCTCGACGAGGTCGTAGATCGCATTCGACTTGGCGTCGATTCCCGACACTTCGGTCCCCTTTCATGACGGAGGCTGACCCCTCGACGCTAACACGACATCGATTGTCTCGCGCTGTACCCTTGGCTCAATGAGCACCGGCACCGACGCCGACACCGTCGTCTTCATCCCCGCCTGGAACGAAGAGGCAAACCTTCCGGCCGTGCTGGCGGAGCTTCGCTCCGTTCTGCCCGACGCCAGCGTGCTCGTGATCGACGACGGCTCGACGGATGCGACGGCCGACGTTGCGCGTGCCGCGGGAGCCACCGTGGTCTCCTTCGGCGAGAACCGCGGCCTCCGGGCCGGGATCGCTGCCGGCTATCGCGAGGCAGCGGAGGGCGGCTACGCGTTCTGCGGGCGGGTCGACGCCGACGGACAGCATCCAGTCGAGGAGCTCGCTCGTCTTCTCGAGCTCGTGCGGTCGGACTCCTGCGATGTCGCGGTCGGGTCTCGCTTTGCCGAGGGCGAGGGCTACGACGAAGAGCGCTACGTCCCCTCGCCGAGCCGTCGCTTCGGGATCGGCCTGCTCCAGAAGGCAATGCATCTCCGGCTGGGGCGCCCGTTCCACGACCCGACGAGCGGGATGGCTGCCGTCAACGCGAAGGCGATGCCGGTGATGGCCGAACCCTACGTCAGCGGCGCGCCCGAGGTGGAGGCGCTGCTGCGGCTGAAGGCCGAGGGCCTCCGCGTCGAGGAGGTCGCCGTGCACATGCGTGAACGCGCGAGCGGCGAGTCGAAGCTGCAGGGCAAGAAGGCGGTCAAGCTCGTCGTCACCGTGATCGGAACACTGCTCTTCTTCCGCTGGCTCCGTCGCCGCGGCTCGTGAGCCGCCGTCCAGCGCGCGTCGTCGTCGTGCTCGGCTACTCGGACGGCGGCCGTGGCGTCCTTCACCCGGTCTGCGCCGCCCGGCTCGCGCGGGCCACCGGGATCGCGACCGGCGAAGACGTCGTTGTGCTCTCCGGGTGGGCACGCGTCGCGGGGACACGCTCGGAGGCCGAGCTGATGGCCGCGGCGTGGACGGGGAGCGCCCGTGAGCTCGTCGTCGACCCCGACGCCCGGACGACGGTGGGCAACGCCACAAATGCGCTCAACGACATTCGCCGCGTGGAGGCGCGCGAGGTCGTCGTCGTCACGTCTCGATGGCATGCGCCGCGAGCGAAGGCCGCGTTCCGGTTGCTCCTCCGCGGGAGCGGAATTCGCGTTGTCGCCGCCTACCCGTCCGAGCCTCGGGACGTCCGCGCGACGCTGAGGGAGCTGCCGCTATGGACGTTGCTACCTGCACAAATGTGGGCGACGCGACGGTCGTAGCGAGAGAACCTGTCGCCGGGCCGTACGCCTGAGCCGCGTTGCAGACCAACACCTGAAGTCGTCCCAGACAGGCCGGCTGGCCGGCCCCTTCAGGATCAGGCGAAGCCTGCAGAGAGTAGGCGTTGAGGTGGCGTAGACG
>JAYTJO010000644.1:0-2328 GCA_043730975.1 Thermoleophilia bacterium
CCCCACGTGTACGGCATGGAGTACTTGTTGCCGAGGTCATACGCGAGCCTGGAGGCGGCCGGGTAGAGGTTCTTCTTGTTGGGGATCTGCGTGTGGTCGAGCTTCGCCGCCCAGCCGCGCTTCTTGAGCGACTCTGCGAACGGGCCGGAGACGAAGACGATGTCGTAGCCACCGCCGTTCTGGGCCTCGAGCTTGCCCATGATGTCCTCGTTCGTCGTGTGCTTCGCGAGCTTGACCTTGATTCCCGTTGCCTTCTCGAACTTCGGGATCAGATCCTTCGGCGTGTAGGCATCCCAGTTCGAGATCGTCAGGGTGGTCGCGGACGTCTTGGCGGTGGCGCTGCCGGCGACGACCACGACGACGATTGCAAGAACCGCGAGTGCGGCGACTGCCACGAGGCGAGTCGGTCGGAGGTGCTTCATCGGGTGGCTCCTTCTCTGGTGGGTGGAGGCTGTCATCGGATGACTGGTTGCCCCTCACGGGCGACTTGCTCGATCAGGGAGGCGGCTCGGATGCGACCCGGGTCGGACTGCACGCGGGCCGAGACGGATCTCATCCTCTCACGCGCCGTGGTGTCGACGAGCATCTGCTCGACCGCGCCGAGCAGCTCCTCGTCGGTGAACGAGTAGGTGGGAAGCCGGAGGCCGTGGCCCGTTTCGTGCACGCGCTGCGCATTGTCGTACTGATCCCAGAACAACGGCAGGGCGATCATCGGCAGGCCGTGATGGAAGCACTCCGTCGTCGTGTTGTTCCCGGCGTGGGTGATCACGAGATCGACGTGCGGGAGGATTGCCGGCTGCGGAAGGTACTCCGCGCCCCACATGTTGTCGGCCAACTCGAACTCCGTGTGCTGGGGGCCTTTCGAGACGATGAACCTGTGAGGTGACCGGCCGAGGCTCTCGACGAGCCGCCGCATCAGCTCGACGTCGGCAGAGCCGAGGCTGCCGAGCGAGAGGTAGACGAGTCCCCCGACGCCGTCCGCGAGCTCGTCGGGCATCACGAACGACTCGGTGACGTCCCGGACGCACGTGTCGATTCGATGCCACGTCGGTGCGAGCGGCCGGGTACGGGCGTAGTCGACCTCTACCGGATAGAGGTAGAGGTTCAGGAAGTCGGATTCGTGGACGAAGTCGCCCTCCGGCAGGCGAGGAGCGCCACGCTCCGCACAGAACGCAGCGAACGAGCCGTGCAGCTCCGCCGTCGTCCGTCGGTACTCGTCGCGGAACGCACCCCAGGCAGAGCGGTCGTCGGCCGGATAGCCGGAGAACACGGGTGCAATCCCTGTGTCCTTTACCTCGAGCGGGTTGCACGAGACGATCCGCACCCAGGGTCGTCCGGACGCGATGATTGCCGGGAAGGTGACGACGTTGTCCTCGACGATCGCGTCGGGCTGCACCTCGTCGAAGATCTCCGCAAGGCGCTCGTCGACGTAGCGGGCGCCGTCGCACAGGGCCTCGAACGTCGGTGCAATGAACTCCGCCAGCTGGTCGATCGTCGGCTTCCGGAAAACGGGGGCCGTCTCGCGGATGAAGTCCTTCCAGAACTGCCCGGGCTCCTCCGCGTGCTCGGGTGGGGGGCCGAGTCGCATCAGGCGCTCCTCGAAGCCCTGCGCCTCGAGGCTGCCGGCAAACGACTCCTCGAGCACGAAGACGACCCGGTGGCCACGTTCGCGCAGCACCTGGCCGATCGCGACGCAGTTGTTCGTCGGCCCGTACGCCCCCTCGGGGAAGAATATGATCGTTCCGCTTTCCGTCATGTCAGCCTCCGATGGCGCCGCAGCAGTACCCATGGGCAGCCCCTCGGCGGCCTCAACCCCTGGCGATCCTTGTGACAAAGTGTCACAGGAAATACCAACGGCGCGTGCAGGGCGGTCGCTGCCGAGCACGAGGAACGAACCTACGAGATCACCAATTGTGAGTCAAGGGCGGCCATGCCGGTAGTGAGAGCACTCGAGCAAGGATTGACCGCACTCGACCTGGAGGAGCTCTCGGCCGCACGCTGGTTTGCTGGCAAAGGTCGACCACCAACAGCGGTGGAGCTCGTTGACGCTGTCTCTGTTCCCGAGAGTGAGGGTGGGTGGCTCCTCATCGTCGACATCACGCACGCCGACGGAGAGATCGTGCGCTATCAGCTGCCGTCCCGGCTTGACCCGGATGGAACCCTCGACGAGGCCCATCCCGACGATCGCCTCTGGCCGTCGCTCGCGCGCGCGATCACGTCCGGCGCGCGCCTCACGGGGGCAACTGGGTCGTACACGGCGACGTCCGGTCTTCTCGATGCCGGACCGCTCGACCGAGCACGCACGCTGACCGACGATCAGTCGAACAC
>JAYTJO010000645.1:0-3508 GCA_043730975.1 Thermoleophilia bacterium
GTTGCACGGGCACATCAACTCACAAGAACACGTCTCGGCGTAGCTTCCCGTAAGGCTCCAAGACACACCGGCCTCCATTCTCTAGGGACGCGCGAAACACCAATTATTCACCCTCGGGAGCAAATGTGTCAAGAGGTACATGCCCGGTCCACTCTTGGGCGACATATGCCAAGAAATCACTGATCAGTTCCATCTAATCCGGATCGAGCACGAAGGCGCCGCTGTCGATCATGGAAGACAGCCTCAATGTTGTTGGAATCAGGGTCTGCCAGAAAGGCTCCGTAGTAACCGGGGTGGTACTCGGGCCGCTCGCCGGGGGCGCCGTTGGAGGCGTAGCCGGCTTGGATCCCTGCTCGGTGGAACGAGTCGACGGTTTCCTTGTTGCGGGCCTCAAAGGCGAGGTGGAGGTTCTCGGTGGGCTGTCCTTCGACGATTGAGAAGGTGGCGCCGGAGCCGCGGATCTGGGTGCGGCCCTCGTAGCGCTCGACGGTGTGCGCGACGGTCGGGCAGACGGCTTCGTAGAAGCGGCTGGCGTCGTCGAGCGAAGCGGTGCGCAGCCAGAGGTGGTCGATCACGCCGGGTTGGCGTCGCGGGCCGTTGTTGACGGCTTCGACGCTGTTGCCGGCGGCATCCAGGACGAAGGCGCTGTAATAGTCGGGTCCGTAATCGGGACGCGGGCCTGGAGCGCCATCCGACTGGTAGCCGGCCCCGGTGAGCGTCTGCCACCAGGCGTCGACGACCCCACGCGACTCGGCGTAGAAGCCAACATGGAGACGGCGCGTCGTAGGGTGTTCTGGCGTTACTTCGGTGATCGAGAAGTTTGTCCATTCGATGAACCCTCCCCCCTCCACTGGCCCATCGGGGTAGGCGAGCAGCTCGAACAACTGGCGGTAAAAGCGGCATCCTTGGTCGAGGTCGGGCACCCGGATCGTGACGTGGTCGATCACACCCTCGAGGCTACTGCGCCGGCGGGACGGCGGTGAGGGCCGACAAGAGGAGTCCAGCGGGCTCTCAGGCACGCCTACGGCGCCGGCAGGGCGGGTTCTCAGGCGTTGCGGCTCCCGATCATGTTGCCCGCCTGCAACGACCTTCGGACCAAGAGCGCCAGCACGAGACCTGGTAGCGCGCTGACGAGAACGAGAAGCGCGACGTAGGAGTCCTCCCCCGGAGATCTGCCGAAGCTGAGTGCCACCGGCAGCGTGACCGCCTTCGACTCCGTGAGCAGGAGGGCGATTGTGAACTCTGCCCAGGCCAGAACGAAGGCGAACATCGCGGCCGCCAGCATCGCGGGGAGGGCGAGACGAGCCATCAACGCGGCAGCCTGGAGTCGGGTGCACCCGTCCATCCTCGCCGCTTCCTCGACCTCCACCGGGATCGAACGCATGCCGACGAAGATCAACCACATCGAAAACGGAAGCGAGAGCGCCGTGTAGATCAGGATAAGACCAACGATGCTGTCACGAAGGTGGAAGCGCACAGCGACGATGAAAATCGGGATCATGAGCGCAACCGGAGGCACGATGCGAACGACAAGAAGTGTGACGAGCAGGAGGCCCTGGCCGAACCGGCGTCGCGAGAGCGAATAGCCCGCACCCGCCGCGAGCGCGGTCGACAGAAGCGCGGTCGCACCCGCAACGATCAGGCTGTTGGTGATCGGAAGGTCGAACTCCGAGAGGATGTCGAGGCTGCGCGAGCTCAACCGGTGCGGGTAGAGGCTCGTCCAGGACGCCACCAGGGGAGCGCCGGGGCCGGAGACCGCGAGCGCGGCAGCCCAGTAGAACGGGAGTCCAAAGAAGAGAAGCGCCAGGCCGACGAACGCCGCCCTGCTAAAGCGATATGTCCGCGACGGCCTCACGAGGTCTCACCGGTGCGCAGGAAGTAGAGCAGCGGGAAAGCCAGAAGGAACAGGACGCCGAGCAAGAGCCAGCTGCCCGCAGCTGCGAAGCTCTGGAAGAAGCTGACGAACCCGCTTTCGAAGAGATAGAAGGAGATCGTGTACATGTCGAGACCGGGATGCCCTCCGGTCAAGGTGTACGGCACCTCGAAGAGCTTCGCGGCATCGATGAGGCGAATCACGACAGCCGTGACGATGTAGGGGACGATGAGCGGAAGCGTGATCGATCGCATGGTGCGAGTCGGTCGCGCTCCGTCGATTTCAGCGGCCTCGTGGAGCTCGTGGGGAACGGAGCTCAGTCCAATGAGCAGAACGAGGAACATGAACGATGTCCACTGCCAGACATCGATGAGCAGGATCGCGACGTAACCCCAGGGCGCAACGGCCCAGTCGACGCCGAGAGGATGCCCGAGAACGTGTGCGGCGACGATGTCGACAGGGCCGGTACCCGCCCGCAGGAGCAGAATCCACAGTTGCGCCGCGACAACCGGGCTCACGAAGAGCGGCAGGACGCAGACGACGGTGAGCAGTCCTCGACCCCGGAACGGTCTCGAGACGACGAGTGCGAGCGCAAACCCGAGCACGAGCTCGAGTGCGCAGGCGACGAGGGCGAGCATGACCGTCGTGGCGACCGACTTCTGCGCGATCCCATCCTCGACGAAGATCCGGTAGTTCCACAGGCCGACGAACGGGCTGCTGGCACTCCGGCCGTTGAACTCGACGAAGCTGACCCACAGCGAGTACACCATCGGATAGCCGACGACCATGAGGATGAGAAGAAAGGGAGGGGCGAGGAGAAAGCCCCGACCGTGCCTGTCCAGTCGCGTTCCGAACCGGCGGAACGTGGCGTCGCGGACGATAGGGGTCGGCTCGTTCAGGCCTGACAGGAGATCGTCTCCCGGAATCGCATCGCGGAGCGGCCTCAGCCGATCCGCAGGTGCGCCACGAGATCCTCATCGAGCTCGACACCGAGACCCGGGCCGCGCGGTACTGCCAGATATCCGTCCTCGAGGAGGAACGGCTCCGCGAGGAGGCCGCTCGCGATCGGCGAGTCGGCGACCGAGAACTCGGAGAGCGTCGGGCGGTCGAGGGAGGCCACGAACTGCAACGACGCGGCCACGAGGACGCCGCTCGAGAAGCAATGCGGCACCACCTCGACACCCCTCTCTCGCGCGAGGTCAGCGATCTCACGAGCGACGGTGAAGCCGCCGCACCGACCCAGGTCCGGCTGGAGAACCGACACGCCGCCCTGCTCGACGAGCGCGCGGAACGGGCGAATTCCCGCATCCGCCTCGCCCGCGGCGAGACGAACGGCGACACGGCTCGAAAGACGGCCATACCCGTCCACATCGTCCGGCTGCAGCGGCTCCTCGAGCCAGTACAGGCCCGACTCCTCGACGCGCCGGAGAAGGTCTTCGGCGCCCTGAACCGTGTACGCTCTGCCACCGTCGATCATCAGGTCGCGGGCCGGCCCGATCGACTCGCGCGCAGCCTCGATTAGCACGACGTCCTGCGCGCGATCGCGGCCGAGCGGCCCCCAGCCGAGCTTGAGGGCCGTGTAGCCGCGCTCGACCGCCTGCTCTGCGATCAGCCGCACGCCGTCGGTCGTCTCGG
>JAYTJO010000646.1:0-2771 GCA_043730975.1 Thermoleophilia bacterium
TTCCCGGCCGAGGTCTTCATGGGCGATACGGGGTCGATGGCGCTCGGCGGCGCGATCGCGGGCCTCGCCGTGATGACGCAGACCGAGGTGTTGCTCATCTTCATCGGTGGTATCTACCTGATCGAGGCGCTCTCAGTCATCATCCAGGTCGGGAGCTTCAAGCGCACCGGCAAGCGCGTCTTCCTGATGGCACCGATCCACCACCACTTCGAGATGAAGGCGTGGTCGGAGACGAAGATCATGGTGCGGTTCTGGATCGTCGGAGCAATCCTCTGCACGATCGGGTTCGTCCTCTACTACCGCTACTACCTCCGCTTCAAGTTGTAGTGCGCGCAGCCTCGCCCGCGCGGGCTGTGCTCGTGCCGATCGCGGTCGCGATGGCCGTGATGGTGGTCTGGGGAGCGACCCCGATCGTGACGCGGATCGCGCTCGACGACCTCCCGCCGCTCGTGATCGCGTGTCTCCGTACCGTGCTCGCGGGCCTCGTCGCGATCCCGCTGCTCGCACGTGGACACCAGGCGATGCCGGCGAACCGCGGCTCGCGCAAGCTGCTCGTCATCTCTGCCGCAACGGGTTTCGTGATCTTCCCCGTGCTCTACACGATCGGGCAACAGCGAACGTCGGCGCTGCACGGCGTGATGATCCTGGCGGTGCTCCCTGTCTTTACCGGAGCGTACGCGGCGCTCGTGGCGCGTCGGATGCCGCGCCGAGCCTGGCTGATCGGATGCGCCGTGGCGATCTGTGGCGAGGTCGTGCTGATCGGAGGCCGTGGTGCTGCGGCGAACGACGCGACGCTGACCGGTGACCTGCTCGTCCTCGCCGCCGCACTCGTCGTGACCGCAGGATACGTCGCGGGCGCGATGCTGCCACCGCGCGGTTTCTCCAGCCTGTCTGCGACGTTGTGGGGGGTTCTGCTCGGGAGTTTCCTGCTCGGCCCGCTCGTGGTCGGGGTCTTCGCCGCCGACGGCGTGCCGGAGGCGAGCGCGAAGTCCTGGGCGGCGGTGGTCTTCCTCGCACTTATGACGTCGATCCTCGGGTACTTCGGGTGGTACTGGGCGCTCGACCGTGGCGGAATCCAGCGGATCGCGACGTTTCAATTCCTGCAGCCCGTCTCGGGCTTCATCCTCGCCGCGCTCGTCCTCGGCGAGCACGTCACGGTGCCGATCGCGGTCGGGGGTGCGCTGATCGTGGGCGGGGTCGTGATCGCTCAGCGCGCGTAGCGGCCGTCCCCTACGCTTGCCGGATGCACGGACTTCCCGCGCGCGCTCTCGTCGTCGGCCTCGCGCGTTCGGGTCGTGCTGCGGTATCCGCTCTCCACGCCGAGCGCATCGACGTCGTTGCGTACGACGCTGCGCCGGGCGTGGACGCTTCCGAACTGGACGCAAACGTCCATCTCGGCGAATGGGCCAACGGGCTGCTCGAGGACGTCGACCTCCTCGTCAAGAGCCCCGGCGTCCCGAACGACGCGCCGCCGATCGTTGCTGCTCGAGCCCGGGGCATCGAGGTCATCTCCGAGATCGAGCTCGGGGCGCGGCTGCTCCCGAACCCGATCCTCGGTGTCACCGGCACGAACGGGAAGACGACGACGACGGCGCTCCTCGGCGCGATGTTCGACGCCGCCGGGATCCCGGCCGAGGTGGCCGGGAACATCGGCCGTCCGTTGACGAGCCTCGTTGGTGCCATCGCCCCGGATGCCTGGATCGTCTGCGAGCTCTCGTCCTTCCAGCTCGAGGACATCGACACGTTGCATCCGCGGATCGCGATTCTGCTCAACCTCGAGCCCGACCATCTCGACCGGCACGGCAGCTTCGAGGCGTATAGCGACGCAAAGCTGCGCATCTTCGAGAACCAGGGCGCCGAGGATGTCGCGATCGTTCCGCGCGGCTTCGGTTCGCTGTCGGGGGCTGCGCGACGGATCGAGTTCGATGCTGGAGATCCACTGCCGGTCGAGCCGCTCATCCCCGGCGCGCACAACCGCGAGAACGCCGCTGCGGCCGTTGCTGCTGCGCGCTCTGCGGGCATCCCAAACGACGCGATCGCCGAAGCGCTACGCACGTTCCCCGGCGTCGAGCACCGGATCGAGCAGATCGCGACGATCGCAGGTGTCCGCTATGTGAACGACTCGAAGGCGACGAACGTCGCTGCGGCGTTGCGGGCGCTGGCGTCGTTCCCCGGCGCCCGCAAGCTCGTGATCCTCGGCGGGCGCGGCAAGGCAGAGCCGTATGCGCGGCTCGCGGAGGCGTTTGCGCCGGGCGATCGGGCGTACCTCATCGGTGAGGCGACGGAGGCGATGGCCGGTGCGCTCGAGGCTGCCGACGTTGATTTCGAGCGCAGCGGAGACCTCTCGTCGGCCATGGCGGCAGCCTCCGGGGAGGCGCGGGAAGGTGACGTCGTCCTTCTCTCACCTGCCTGCGCGAGCTTCGACCAGTTCACGAGCTACGAGCAGCGTGGGGAGGAGTTCAGGAAGCTGGTGCAGAAGCTCACGGGGTGATACAGAAGACGGTGAAGTCCCGGTCCGAAGGACACCTCGAGCAACGCCTCCTCGTTCTCGTCACCCTCGGCCTCGTCGCGTTCGGGCTCGTGATGGTGTTCAGTGCAACATCGGCGTCTGCTGCCCTCGGCGCGGGCGACCCGATGACGTTCCTTTTCAAGCAGGGCGCATACGCAGTCGCCGGACTACTCCTGCTCGCGACTGCCTCGAAGTTCGACTACCACCGTCTGCGCGCGATCGCGCCTCTGCTGCTCGTCGCTGCGCTCGTCCTTTGCATCGC
>JAYTJO010000647.1:0-1980 GCA_043730975.1 Thermoleophilia bacterium
GAGCTCGTCGCCTGGGCTAGCCACGACCTGCGCACGCCGCTTGCGAACATGCAGGCGATGCTGGAGGCGCTCGAGGACGGCCTCGCCGAGCCGGCCGACTATCTTCCTGCCCTCGGCGACCAGGTACGCGGCCTGACGCTCCTCGTGGACGACCTGTTCGAGCTCGCCCGCATCGATGCGGGCGCGCTGACGCTCGAGCTCCATTCCTCCCCGCTCGTCGACGTGGTCTCGGCGTGTATCCGGGGCGTCTCGGCCGAGGCCGTCCAGCGGCACGTCTCGCTCGCCTCCGAGGTCGACGCGGAGGCGGTCGCACGATTTGCTCCGGAGAAGGTTGAGCGTGTGCTCCTGAACCTTCTCACGAACGCGCTCCGGCACACACCGTCCGACGGAACGGTTGCCGTGCGGGTTGAGCCTGATCTCGAAGCCGTGCGCGTGACCGTCGAGGATACGGGCGAAGGGCTCGACGATGAGGCGGAACGACGGATGTTCGATCGCTTCTGGCGAAGCGACCCGGCCCGATCGCAACGCGGCGCAGGCCTTGGTCTCGCGATCGCCCGCGGCCTCGTCGAGGCCCAGGGCGGTCGGATCTGGGCGGAGAATCGTCCGGGCGGCGGTGCCCGAGTGAGTTTCACGCTGCCCGCTGCCTGACCGGAACCGACCTCGGTGCCGACCGAAGGCGATGGCGCAGAGCGTCACGCGTGGTCATCGGTCTACGCACCCCCGTTCGCGCTGCACAGACCCAACCTCCCCCAGGGGGGCGTGGTGGCCCCCTCTGGGAACGCTACCGACACGCATGAGGCGAGTCCGTGCCGAATGTGTGACAACTGTGTGCCGGGGCTCCCGTCACATCCGCACGCTCCTGGACGGCCGTACACCCCGACGGGTGCGTCAGCGAGCGCTAACGGCCAGTGCGATCGAGCAGTGCGACGGCTTGCGTCGCGAGCCCCTCACCGCGACCCGTGAATCCGAGAAAATCGGTCGTCGTCGCTCGCACACCAACGCGATCAGCGTCAACTCCGAGTGCGTGCGCGAGTCGCGCGCCCATTGCCTCCCGGTAGGGCCCGATCTGCGGCTCCTGGCCGATCAACACGCAGTCCGCGTTGACGAGCTCGAAGCCGCCGTCGCGTACGCGCCGATAGGCCTCGGCCAGTAGTTCCAGCGAGTCGGCGCCCCGGTAGCGCTCGTCATCCGAGGGGAAGAGCGCCCCGATATCGGCAAGACCTGCGGCTCCGAGGAGTGCATCGGTGAGCGCGTGCGCGATCACGTCCCCGTCGGAGTGGCCCGCAAGGCCCCTTGGGTGCTCGATCGTGACACCGCCGAGAACGAGCGGGACGCCAGCCGCGAACGCGTGCGCATCGACGCCGAGGCCGATCCGGAGGTCGCTCATACCAGTGAGGCTAGCGCGTCGGTCAGCGATGCGAGATTGTCAAGGCCGAATGAGGCTTCCGGAGGACTTCGCTGCAGCCTACCCCACGGGCCCTGTCGAACGTGAATCGCAACAAGGCCGGCGGCCGCGGCCGGAAGCACGTCGTTGTCGACGCGGTCGCCGACATATGCGACCTCCTCGGGCGCACAACCGGCAAGATCGACGACGCGGCTGAAGAAGGCGGGATCGGGTTTACGGACGCCGAGACTCGAGGACGATGAGATCACGTCCGCAGGAAGCTCAGCGTCACGCGCCCACTGCTCGAGCGCTGCCGTCTGGTTCCCGACGATGCCGACACGGAGCCCGAGCCCGCGAACAGACTCGAGGCAGGAGATTGCGTCGGGGTAGAGATCGCCAAGCTGGTACTCGAGGCTGTTCCACCACACCGAAGGCCGTTCGATCCCGAGATGCCCCCAGAGCTCGTTGTGCTCCTCGCCGCGCTCGATCGTGACGCCGAGCGCGGCCCAGATGACGTGCGGTTGCAACCCCTCCCGTTCGGCGAGCTCCCGCCACCAGCGCTCCTCGTCGACGAGCGTCTCGCCGACGTCGAAGAA
>JAYTJO010000648.1:0-1591 GCA_043730975.1 Thermoleophilia bacterium
CAGCTCGAGGCTCGGGGCCTCGGCCGGCTCGCTCACGTGGGAAGAGCTCGTCGAAGTTGACAGGGCGGTCCAGCTCGTACTCGGTCTCACCCGCTGAGCAGGCTGTGCGTTGCGGTGCAGGCGCCCGCCGAGCGCGGCGCTAGCTTGACCTGACGATGAGTCGATACCTTCGCACCAGCTCGCCCGACGAGGAAGCGCACGCGTCGAACCTCGAGCTCTTTTACGACCTCGTCTTCGTCCTCGCCGTCACCCAGGTCTCGCATCTGTTGCTCGACCACCTGACATGGGGTGGGGCAGGGAAGTCGCTCCTCGTCCTGCTCGTGATCTGGTGGGCGTGGACGTACACGACGTGGGTCACGAACATGCTCGATCCCGACGCGATCGTTGTGCGACTGCTCGTGCTCTCGCTCATGTTCGGGAGTCTCGTGATGGCCGTTGCGATCCCCGAGGCGTTCGGGAGTCGTGGCCTGCTCTTTGCCGGAGCGTACGTTGCGATCCAGGTCGGCAGGACGGCCTTTCTCGCGTTCGTTGTGGCCGGGCGGGGCTCCCCCGAGCGAGCGCCGGCTACCCACATCCTCACCTGGTTCGTCGTCTCTGGCGTGTTCTGGCTCGCGGGCGGATTTGCGTCCGGTTCCTCGCGGATCACGCTATGGCTGATCGCTATCGCGATCGACTATCTCGCACCCCTCGCCTTCTACCGGGTACCGGGTCGACCACGTCTCGACCCGTCGTCATGGGACGTCGAGACCTCGCACTTTGCCGAGCGATTCCAGCTGTTCATCATCATCGCCCTCGGCGAGTCGATCGTCGTCACGGGCGCAACGACCGCCGGACTCACACTCGACCTGGCACGCTTCGCCGCGTTCGGTCTCGCGTTCCTCTCGACTGCAGCGTTGTGGTGGCTGTACTTCGACTTCGTCGCCACCATTGCGCAGCGCCGACTCGCGTCAGCGGAGGAAAGCACGCGCCTCGCAAGGGACGGTTACACGTATCTCCACGTGATCATCGTCGCCGGCATCATCGTCTCCGCCGTCGGCGACGAGATCGTGATCGCGCACCCGCTCGACCGCCTCTCGACCCCCGAGCTCGTCGCACTCGTCGCGGGACCGGCGATCTATCTCATCGGCCACACGCTCTTCCGTCTGCGGATGGCCGGCTCGATCAGCGGGAAGAGACTCGCTGGCGCAGCGGCGTGCGTCCTCGTCGGGCTCGTCGGCCTGACCGCCCCGGCCCTCGTCGTCGCGGCCCTCCTCGTCGCCGTTCTCGCGGCCGTAATCGCGTCGGAACGGATCGCCGGTAGGCGCAGCAGGCGCAGGGGCGAACCATCGCCGCTCGAGCGACTCGAGGCGCGCCCCTCACCCTAGAGGTTTGATGCACATTAGAAGCACATCTGGATGCGGCCCTGCACACGGCGGATCGCGTCCGACGAGAACGTCATCAAGGCCACCAGCCTTGACGGAAGTTCTCGTCGAACATGCTCCTTGGTGCAGAACCGCCCCAGACGCACTCCTACTACACACCAAGCCTCCAGGGGTGGGACCTGTCCAGCCAACCATCCTTCTTCGGCGTACAGTTTGCGCCGATGACGCGC
>JAYTJO010000649.1:0-3475 GCA_043730975.1 Thermoleophilia bacterium
CCGATGATGCAAGCTTGCAAGCGCCGGGGCTGGTACGACGTCTTCACGCAGGTTGCGGCCGAGCAGGCCGGCTTCGTTGCTCGGGCGCCGAACGCATCCAGGAACGACGAAGGGCCGCGGTTTCCCGCGGCCCTTCGCCCTGACGCCTCGCCTCGAAGGGGGCTACGAGGCGGGGATGAGCACCTTGTTGATGACGTGGATGACGCCGTTCGAGGCCATCACGTCGGTCTTCGTGACCTTCGTGGAGCCGTTCAGGAAGACGCGTCCACCGGTGACCTTGATCTTCACCGGCACGCCTGCTGCGGTCTTCACGGACTTACCGTTCAGGGTGACGACCGTGCTCGCCGGCACCGCGCCCTTGACGACGTGGTAGAGCAGCACCTTCTTGAGCAAGGCGGGGTTCTTTCCGAGCTTCGCGAGCGTCGCCTTCGGCACTTTCGCGAACGCTGCGTCGGTCGGCGCGAAGACCGTCCACTGCCCACCTGAGAGCGTTTTTGCGAGTCCGGCCTTCGTCACAAGCGACGTCAGCGTCTTGAACTGGCCCGCGGCAACCGCAGTCTTGACGATGTTCTGCTTCGCCGCAGGCGGCAGGAGGACCGTGTCGATGACGTGAATAACGCCGTTCGATGCCATCACGTCAGGAATGATGACCTTCGCGTTGTTCACGAAAACCGAGCCGCCATCGACCTTGATCGCCACGCTCGCGCCATTGACCGTCTTCGCAGAAGTGAGCTTGACGACCTCGCTGGACGGGACGTTGCCGGCGATCACGTGGTAGAGCAGGACTGCCTTGAGCTTCGCCGGGTCGGCGGCAAGTGCGTCGAGCGTCGCCTTCGGTACCTTCGCGAACGCCGCGTCGGTCGGGGCGAGCACCGTGAACGGGCCTGCGCCCTTGAGCGTGTCGACGAGCCCGGTCGCCGTGAGCAACGAGGCGAGCGTCTTAAAGTTGCCGTTGTTCACGGCGGTCGTGACGATGTCGGCCTCACCGGCGGCGGAGCGCGCCGAGACGGACGGGGCGAGGACGGCAGCTACGGCGACGGCTGCCACTGCCAGAACGAGCGTGATCTTGCGCATTGGTTGGATCCCCTTCGTGTCGATGAACAGGAACTGTCTATCTAATGTCCATGTATACGTTCCCGACCACCAACTGGATCACTCGACGCACGAATCGCCCCGTCGCGAGCGTCGAGCCGGGGGGCCGAGGACTCAATCAGAACAGGAGCGGTTCAGGTGATGGAGACGCGACTCTCGTCAAGCCGCGCACGCAACGCTGCCCCGTGACTCGGTACTACGAAGGTTCTTTCCGAATCGCGCTGATCGACGCGCGCGTTCCAGAGGTCGACCTGGAGGCGGTCGATCTCCTCGATCAACACGGTGATCGCCTTGCCGGCGGCGCGAAGCTCCTCGCGGTCGTCGGAGGCGAGACCGGCACCCCAGCCACGAAGGATCTCGAGGCGCTGCTCGTCTAGCCGATCGATCATCAGAGCAACCTACTGTACCGCGAGCCAAGGTTCCATCCCCGAATCGGAGATCTCCCCGCTCTTTGGGACACGTTTCTTCGCGCCAGGTGTCCGGCTCGATCACTCATCCAGAGGATTGATGCGTAGTAGGAGCACGTCTGGCTGCGGCCCTGCACGCTGCGGATCGCGTCCGCCGAGGGCAACATCAAGGCAACCAGCCTGGACGCCGCCCTTGTCGAACGCGCTCCTTGGTGCAGAACCACCCCAGCCGCACTCCTAACACGCATCAAGCCTCTAGGCTTGCGAGGTGCCTGCGCCGTACCTCGACCGTTCCCGATCGCGTGCAGCCTTCGCCGAGATCGCTCGTCACGTCGCGGGCGGCGAGTCGAGCTATGCCCGACTCCGAGCGGGTCAGGAGCTCGTGATCGCTGAAGCGCAGGGCGCGACGATCCACGACCTCGACGGGAACGCGTACCTGGACTACTGCATGGGATACGGCGTCAATCTGTTCGGCCACGCGCCAGCATTCGTGTGGGAAGCGGTCGAGGAGATAGTCGCCCGCGTCGGGTGGCACATCGCGTTTCCGCACCGACTGTCCGGCGAGGCGGCCGAGCTCGTCGCCGACCTCGTGCCGGGGATCGAGCAGGTCCGATTTGCGAACTCCGGCACCGAGGCGACGCAGGCGGCCGTTCGTCTCGCGCGGGCGGCTACCGGGCGTGAGCTGGTGATCAAGTTCGAAGGGCACTACCACGGGTGGGCCGACCACCTCGCCGCGGGAATCGGCCCTGCTTCGGCTGCTCGTCCGGCGCGCGCAGACTCGGCCGGGGTTCCGATCGGTGTGATGGAATCGCTGTGGACGGTGCCGTGGAATGATGCCGCTGCGCTCGTGGAGGCGGTCGAGGCGGCCGGGGAGAGCCTCGCCGCGGTGATCTGTGAGGTCGTTCCCGGTTCGGGCGGCGTGCTCGAGCCTCGCCCCGGGTATCTCCAGACGCTCGCTACAACAACGAGAGCGGCCGGCGGTCTCGTCATCTTCGACGAGGTGATGACCGGCTTTCGCCTGGCCGCGGGCGGCGCCCAGGAACGGTACGGGGTCACGCCCGACATCACTGCTCTCGGCAAGGTGCTCGGTGGGGGCATGTCCGTTGCGGCGTTCGGCGGCTCGCGCGACCTGATGCGCTGGGAGGCGGACAATCGCGTCGTTCACGGTGGGACCTACACCGGGTCGCCACTCGGGCTCGCTGCCTCGGTTGCGGTTCTGTCGCGCATTGCCCGGGAGCCCGACCTGTATGAGGAGCTCGAGCAGCGGTCGGCAAGGCTTGCGGATGGAATGGAGGCGATCTTTGCGTCGGCAGGCTTCGACGGCCACGTCCGCAGGGTCGGCTCGATGCTCCAGCCGTTCCTTGCCGCCCGACCGGGCGAGGAGCCTCGCGACGTGAACGAGGCTGCTGCGCTGCAGCCCGCCGATCGGTATCTCGTATTCTGCGACGGTCTGGAAGCGCGGGGCGTCTACGCGCATCGTTACGCCCTCGGTCGCTGGTTCGTCTCTCTCGCACACGGGCCGGCAGAGATCGAGCAGACGCTCGAGGCCGTCCGGGGAGCAGTCGAGGATATCGTCGCGTGATCGACTCGATCCCCGTCATCGACCTCGAGTCCCCCGACGTTGCGGCCTCTTTCCGCCGGGCCTACGGCGACGTCGGCTTCGCCTACCTCGAGGGCCACGGTGTGCCCGAGGAGACCGTCGACGCGGCATTTGCAGCCTCGGGCCGTTTTCACGCCCTTCCGCTCGAGGAGAAGCTCTCGCTGAAGGTGAACGCCCAGCATCGGGGCTACATGCCCTTCGCCGAGTCGAAGATCGTCTCCTCGTCGATCCAGAAGGCGACGAAGCCGAATCTGAGCGAGTCGCTGATGGTCATGCACACGGTCGATCCGGACGATCCAGCACGACCCGACGATCCGCTCGCGGGTCAGAACCAGTGGCCGGCGCTTCCAGGGTTCAGGGAGGCGGTAGCCGCGTA
>JAYTJO010000650.1:0-2831 GCA_043730975.1 Thermoleophilia bacterium
CCATCGCGTAGTTGGTCAGCAAGCGCAGGTCTTCGAGCACGTCGGTGCGCAGGTGATGAGCTTCGTCGACGATCAGGATCGGCCGCAGTCGGTTCTCGGCGCACAGGCGCGAGACCTCGGTGCGGATGTGCTTGAAGAGCGATGCACGGTTGCGCTCGGTGGGCAGGCCGAGCTCCCAGGCGATGGTCTTGTAAAGGTCCATCACGTTGCCCGTGGTGAGCGAGACGTAGAGGACGCGATGCAGGCCCGTGTTGAGGCCGGCGACGAGTCGCCGGCACGCGGTGGTCTTTCCGGAGCCGCTCTCGCCGGTTACGAGGCCGATGCCGCGCATGTCGAGCAAGTGCTTGAGGCGTGCGGTGAGTTCAGCGAGCGAGGCGGTTTCGAACAGGTCGTCGGGGGCGATGTCCTTGTCGAAGGGATGCCGTGTGAGGCCGAAGTGCTTGCGGTACATCAGAAGCTCCCTTCATCGTCGTCGTCGTCGTAGTCGAGCTCGCGCATCGAGAGGCCTTCGGGTACGGGCGTGTCGCTTGCGGCGGCCTCGAGCGTGCCGCGCGTCTTGTTGCGCTTGACGAAGCAGTTGGAGTAGGCGTCGAGACGGCGCGCGACCTCGATGCGCTTGCCCTGATGCCAGACCTCGACAGTGCGCTTGTCGGCGGCGCGCGCGGGGTCGTATCGGAGCACGACGACCTGTCCGACGAGCGCGGCGTCGACCTCGAAGACGACTGCGTCGAGCGTGACGGTACGGTCGCGCGCGACTTTCCGCTTCTGGTCGAAGAGAAAGCACTCGCCGACATCGGAGCCGGGCATCTTCACGTGCTCGCTCTGGCGTGCCCAGCGCTGCATCGGAGTCTCGCCGCCGAGCCCACGGTGCGCGGCGTGGTGGTACTCGCCCTCGACCCAGCCCGCGAGACTGCGATTGAGAGCCCCGAGGCTCAGCGGCGCGAGCGATTCGACCGTCGGCATCAGCTGCAAGCGCACGGTGCGAAACCACCGCTCCATCTTGCCCTTGCCCTGGGGCGAGTACGGGGTCGCGTGGATGAGCGCGATGCCGAGCTTGGCGCACACCAGCCCCAGGTGATGCGAGCGGAAGGCGGAGCCGTTGTCGACGTAAAGGCGCTTGGGGATGCCACGTCGGCGGACCGCGTGCTCGAGCGCGGGTAGGTACGAGCTGGTGCTCTCGCTGAGCGCGAAGACCGCATGAGGGATGAGCCGTGTCGCGTCGTCGATGAAAGCGATGAGATACGTCTGCCGCAGCCGCCCGCCGTCCCGCAGCTTCGGGCCGTACATCACGTCGCTCATCCACAGCTCGTTGGCGTCGTCGTACTCGAAGCGGCGGCGGTCCTTGCTCGTGCCGTCGTCCTTGCGTCGCTTCATCAAGCCACGGCGGCCGAGCAGCCGGTGCACCGTCGACAGCGGCAGCTCGACCTCGCTCGTCACGATGCTGCCGTGCTCTTGTCGTGCTCGCTTGATCACCAGCGGGACCGACCAATCGGGGTTTGCGTCCTTGATCTCGCAAAGCACGTCGACGACGCGCGGTGGCAGCGTGCGCGCGGCGCCAAGGTCGCTGCGCACCTTCGGCAAGAGCGCGTCGAAGCCGCCGGTGCGATAGTCGCGCAGCCACCCGCGCAGCGTCTCGGCGGCGACGTGGCGGCGCAGCGTGCCGGGGATCTCGTACTCGCGTGCGGCCTTCTCCTCGAGCAGCTTGTACAGGCCGCGCTCATGCGGCTGCAACTGCACCAGGTCGGCGATCGTGCCGTAGCGGAAGAGCGCGATCTGCTGTCGTCGCTCGGAGTCGGTCGCGAGCATCGGGTCGATGGGGGACGTCATCGGTCAGTCCTGTCGTGTGCCGACCGGTCATTTCCGATCTGGCGTGGGCACGGTCGCCGAGCGCGGCGTCGGGCACAGTCCCCAGGTCGTGTGGATGCAGCGGCTCGCCGTGATTCACCTCCCCGCCCGAGCGCGCAGACCGAGCGGCGGTGCGAGCGCTTGCATGTGCTTGGCTGCGACCTCGCGCAGCGTCACGAGCACGCGCGTGACCCCGAGCCTCTCGCGGATCGCCGCCAGCGTCGGGCTGCAGCCGCTGAGCTCGGGCAGCAGCGTCACCAGCGCCAGCAGCACGGCAACAACCGGACGCAGACGACGACGCACCCAGCGCGCCGCGCTGATGCTCGTCACCGCCTGATCGTCGGTCGCGGGCCGAGCGACCTCTGCAGCCGCGGCGATGCTCGGCTCGCGCTCGACCAGGTCGATGACCGACTCGACCTCGTCGAGCGTCGCAGACAGGCGGCAGGCAAGAAACGCGGGCAGCAGGCTGAACGTCACGCCCTCCACTGGACACAGGAAGCGTGGGACGCGCACCCCAAGGGGGTGCACCCGCGCGTAGCTGCCGTGGCCCCGCGCCCCGCATCCGCCACCCGGGTGGAACGGACACTCGTCGAGAACCGCGCCCTCCCAGGCGCTTTCTGCTACGTACCGATCGTCGGCGACCAGCGGATGCCAGATCAGCTGCATGCGTCGACACGAGCCCGTGCGAGGCTAATCGCACGGGCTCACTCCTTCCGTCGACGCGCACCTTCCCGCGCTACGCCCCCGAGCCGGTACTTCTCGGCTTGCCGCCCTCGCTCAACGTCTCATGCAGTCCAACGAGCACGCAGACAGAGACGAACCACACGGGGGATCACGAGCCAGTCCGAGGAACGACACGCATGCAAGCTGAAGCGTTGAGCACCACCAAGGTTCGCGCGTCGGCGCCGAGCTCGAGGCCGACGATGCGGTCCATCGCCTCGCCGCGCGCAGTGAGCATCAGCAACGGCAGGCGCCGCGTGCGCGCG
>JAYTJO010000651.1:0-3206 GCA_043730975.1 Thermoleophilia bacterium
CCCCGACGAGATCGACGAGGCACTCGAGAAGATCGGCTACACCCTCAAGGAGCGGGACATCGTGCTCATGCACACGGGCGCCGGGGCCTATCAGGACGAGGAGCGATACCGCACCGACCACTGCGGCATGACGGCGGAAGCGACGCGGCACCTGATCGCCCACGGGGTACGGATGATGGGCGTCGACGCGATCACCTTCGACCCACCCGTCTGGGCGATGTTCGAGCAGAAGCACTTCTGGGAGGCCCACCTGGTGATGATGGACGAGGACTACTGGCACCTCGAGAACCTGACAAACCTGCATGAGCTTCCCGGCCACGGCTTCAAGCTCTCCGTCTTCCCGATCAAATGGATGGGAACCACGGCGGCGCCGGTTCGAGCCGTCGCGATCATCGATGACTGAAGCCGTCGTCTGGTTCGACGATGGTGCGTGTCTCGACGTTCGTGTCGCCGGTGGCAAGGGCGCGAGCCTCGCCACGATGGCTGCCGCGGGATTGAACGTCCCTCCGGGATTCGTCCTTCGAGCCGATGTGATGGCATCGCTCGTCGACGCGGAGGCACTTCGGGTCTGCGCAAGGCAGCTCGACTGGGCCGGCGCTCAGGCGCTTGTCGGCGCATGCGTACCTCCTCGAGAGCAGATCGGCATGGCCTACGAGCGTCTCGGTGGTTCCGTCGCTGTCCGATCGTCGGCCTGTGCTGAGGATTCCGAAGAGGCGAGCTTCGCGGGCCAGCAGGAGACATTCCTCGAAGTCGAGGGTGCAGGGGACGTCTGCGACCGTGTCGTCGAGTGCTGGGCGTCGTTCTTCAGCGAGCGCGCCCTCTTCTATCGCTCGCAGAAGGGCTCGCTCGACGATCTCGAGATGGCGGTCGTCGTGCAGACGATGATCGACGCCGAGAAATCGGGCGTTCTCTTCACCGTCGACCCGGTTGCACGGAGGCGGGACAGGCTCCTCGTCGAAGCCGTCTTCGGGCTCGGCGAGCAGGTCGTGTCGGGGGAAGTGACCCCGGATCACTACATCGTCGACCGCAACGGTGACGTCAAGACGGAACGCCTCGTGCACGGAGGGGTGCTCACGCCGGAAGAGCTGAAGACGATCGTTGCGGCGGGGACGTCTCTGGAGGAGCGCTTCGGGGGGCCGCAGGACATCGAGTGGGCCATTGTCGGTGACTCGCTATTCCTCCTTCAGTCACGGCCGGTGACGACGCTGTGATCGAGCGAGCGCAGGTCTGGATTGAGCCGTACTGGAACGCGGAGCACCTGCGTCGTGCGTTGGACTGGCTGCTCGTGCTCGATCCCGACGCGTGCGAGGCGTTGCGTTTGGCCGCGCTGACCCACGATATGGAACGACACTTTCCCGGCGGCCCCGAGCAGGATCTCTCGATCCCGCCGGCTGAGAACCTCGAGTACCGACGTGAGCACTCCGAGCGCTCGGCGCAGATCGTCGGTGCCTGGCTCCGCGACGAAGGAGCAGATGACGCGACGATCGCGGAAGTAGAGCGCCTGATTCGGCTCCACGAGGTGGGGGGCGACCCCGATGCGAACCTTCTCCAGGCGGCCGACTCGCTGTCGTTCATCGAGGTCAATATCGATATCCCCTACGCGTGGGCCAGGCGAGGAGAGTGTGACCTCGACCGGGCGCACGCGCAGCACACCTGGATGTTCGAGAGGATCCAGGTACCCGCGGCGCGTGAGCTTGGTTTGCCGCTGTACGAGGAGGCTATACGTCATGGCGGCTGATTCGAGAGGCGGCTAGTGCGCCGTCCGGTGCACTAGGGTGCGCGCGTTCGACTACGAGCGCCCGACCACCCTGGCCGAGGCGTTCGAGCTTCTCTCGGCTCCCGACGGCGGTGTCAACGCGCTGGCCGGGGGAACCGATCTCCTCGTCGGACTACGCAACGGCGCGATCCGTCCCCGGGTCGTTGTCGATCTCAAGCACATCCGCGAGCTGGCTCCGGTCATCCGAGCGGACGAGGATGGCGTGAGTATCGGCGCGAACGCTGTTCTCGCACAGGTGACGGCGAGTGAAGGCGTTCGTAGGGACTTTCCCGCCCTGGTGGAATCGGCTGCGGTGGTCGGGTCGGTTCAGATTCGGCATCGAGCAACGCTCGCGGGGAACCTCTGCAACGCATCACCGGCCGCCGACACGGTGCCGGCGTTACTCGCGTACGGAGCCAACGTCGTGATTTGTGGGCCGAGGGGCGAGCGCCGCGTTCCCGTCGAGGATTTCATCCTCGGGCCACGCAAGACCGTATTGACCTCGGGGGAAATCGTTACCGCGATCATTCTGCCGACCCCCAGGCCGGGAACCGGTGCCGCATTTGCCCGGCTCACGCGACGCCGCGGCGTCGATCTCGCAATTCTCAGCGTCTGTTGCCTGGTCGATCCCGAAGGAGAGGTTCGCTTCGGGCTCGGTGCTGTGGGGCCGCGACCGTTTCTCGTGTGCGACAGCGCAGCCGGAGGTGTTGGGAGCGCGGCAGACGAGCGGTTCGCGGCGCTTGTAGCCAGTGCGTCTCCGATCACCGACGTCCGCGCAAGCCGCGATTACAGACAGGCGATGATCGCGGTGCTCGCCCGTCGAACGCTCGCGACTGCGATCGAGCGGTCAGGATGGGTCTCGCCGTGAGCTCCAGACGACTCGTGACACTCTCGGTCAACGGACGCGAACACGAGCTCGACGTCCCGGTCTCTCGACCTCTGCTCGATGTTCTCCGCGACGACCTCGGACTGACCGGTGCGAAAGAATGCTGCTCGGTCGGGGAGTGCGGTGCATGCACGGTGCTCGTCGACGGGCTCACCGTGAACTCGTGCCTGATGCTTGCCGTAGAAGCTGACAATCGGCAGATCACGACAATCGAGGGTTTGACACCCGGAGAGAGCCTGAGCCCGCTCCAGGAATCGTTCCTGGTGCACGGCGCAGTCCAGTGCGGCTTCTGCATCCCGGGCATGATCGTGTCGGCGCAGTTCCTCCTCGACAGCAACCCGAGCCCCACCGCCGCGGAGATCAACGAGGGACTCGCCGGCAACCTGTGTCGCTGCGGCGGCTACAACCGGATGCTGATAGCCGTCAAGGCCATCACGGAGTCGAGAGCGTGAACGCGGAGTCAGTCGGTACGGCTGTCCCGCGTGTCGGTGGCCGCGAGCGTGTCAACGGGAGCCAACAATTCCTCGCGGACATCCGCCTCGAGAACATGCTGTACGTCAAGCT
>JAYTJO010000652.1:0-7567 GCA_043730975.1 Thermoleophilia bacterium
ACCGGGGAGCCTTCCAGCTCGAGATCGCTCCGTCGCGAGCGAGCAAAGTCCATCCCTCTCGGCGCAGGGCTGTCTCAGCGCGGTCGGCGCAGTCCGGCGCAAACCATCCGCTCTGCCGGTAGAGCCCGCGGTGCACGGCGACGAAGCGCACGCCGAGCTTCGGCGGGAGCGAACCGGATCCGCACGAGAGGCCGCGTAGGTCACGCGCGAGGAGCTCGGATGCACGCGTTGCCGTCGTCGAGTACCCCTGCGGCCGCTCGCGGGGCGACTGCCGGGCGTAGGCGAGGTACACGCTCCCGTAGTGCGTTCCCGGCGTGAAGACGGGTAGTTCGAACAGTCGGCCGTCCCCTCGGATCGCCGCATATGCGGCACTGCTGCGATCCGGCGTGACAGCGCCGAAGACAGAAACGCGGACATCGAGCGCGAGCACGACGAGCAGCACACCCACGCCGGCTGTGATCACCGAGCGGCTGCGGGCGGTGTTGCCCTTGTGTTGATTCAACACAAAGGCAACGGCAAACCCCACGAGTGCGGCGATCGCCAGGCAGGCGATCGGCATCAGGCGTTCGGGAACGCGAGCGAATCGAAGTGGTGGAAGCGCGCGCCACAGTGGCTCGTAGAGCGGGACGTTCGCCCCGAGGGCGAGGACGGTCGGCACCAACGCGGCAAGTGCGAGGAACACTGCGAGGCCACGCTGACTCCGGATCGCCCAAAGTCCGACAAGAGCGAGGATCGGCGTCAGCCACCCGAGGAAGACGTATTCCTCGATGCCCGCGCCGATGCCGCGCGTGAACAGGTCGGAGAGCTCCGCCGAATAGCGGTCGACCTCGACGAACGTGCGGCCGCCACCTGCGACGGATCCCGAAACCACGATCTGCTGCACCGCGATCGCAACCGCGGTGGCAGCGCCGACTCCAACACCCGCTTTCCACCGCTCGGATCGCGGCACGCGCGCCCACGCGTAACCCAGCGCGAGGATGACCGCTCCCATCGCGAGGTGGATCTGCCCCGAGAGCGGGATCGCTGCGAGCGCGAGGGCGGCCCACACGAACCTCCGCCGCTCCAGCGAGAGCAGCACCGCGGGGAGGAGGAAGGCAATCAGCCCGAGCAGATGCCCCGTGGATTGGCCGACCCGGTAGGGCGCGAGCGCGAACACGAGGCCGCCGACGAGCGCCGCGGATCGCACGAGCCCGAGAGACCGTAACCACCAGCACGCGACCCCACCGGCCGCGACGACCGAGAGCAGCACGATCAGGTTGTAGGCCAAGATGTTTCCGAGGAGATGCCCCAGCGGCCAGAATGGAGCTCCGATGAGCCATCCCTGCAGGTTCGGCCCCGCCTTCGCCTCCGGGCGGAACGAGTACGGGTCGACCCAGGGAGCAGCACGGTTCTCGAGCTGGTGGCCGGGAAGCCAGAAGGCCCAGCCGAGCTGGAGGTGATCTCCCGCAGCTGCCTCCCCGTAGCCAACCGCCGGACGGGCGAGGTAGCGGTCATCGACGTGCTGCACTGCAGGCCACGTCGCCCAGATCGCACAGGCAACGTAGAGCGCTAGCGCGAGAGCGACGAAGCCGCCGCGATCACCGCGTCGATGTCCGGGAGTTCGCTTCGAAGCTGCCATGCGGCCTTGACCGTATCTCCCTCGATCAGGAACGCGCAGCGGGCAGGGACGTCGGCCATTCCGTCGACCTCCCGCGCGACGCCGAATCCGTGCGTCGCTTCACCACCCCAGTCGGAGAGGAGCGGGACGCCTTCGACTCCGAGCGTGTTCGTCCACGCGGCATGTGACCAGGGTGAATCGCGAGAGATCCCGACTGGCCGTACGCCCGCGGCCTCGAGATCGGCGAGCCGGTCGCGGAGGAGAAAGAGCTCGTTGGTGCAGGTCGTCGACCAGTCGAACGGGTAGAAGCAGAGCAGCGCCATGCCCTCTCCGGCGAGCGCCTCGTGGAGGGTGACGGGCGCCTCACCCGGAGCAGCCCAGACGCGCGCATCGGGTATCCGGTCACCTCGCTCGAGCACCCCTCGATGTTACCCATCTACCTGGAGCAACACCAGCCCTCGACGCGAGGGAACGAGCGCGACCGGAACTGTGCCGAAATGTTCGAGACGGCGACGATCTTCCGCCCGTCCGCGCGGATGAACACCCACTGATCGGCCTCGGGCGCGCCGGTGAGGAGCCAGCGGCCGTCGGGAGACCAGGTGAGGCCGCGCAGCTCTCCTCGCGAGCTGAAGAGCACCCGTCCTCCGATCACGACCTCGTTCACCTCGCCGGCCTGGCGGAGTTCGGCGACGACGTGCGCGCCGGGCCGGAATGCGACGGCCTCGGTGGAAGGGGCAACGCGGCTCGAGATCACCCTTCCGTCGCGTGCGCGAAGGATGAAGACCCGGTTCTTCGAGAGAACGAGCAGCTCCGTCCCGTCGGTCGACCACTCGAGCGAGCGAGGTGCTCGAACCGGTGCCGATCTCCAGAGGTCGGCGCCCTTCGCGGTCAAGATGGACGTGACTCGCCCGCGCGTGTCCGCGTAGGCGAGAACGAAGCCGAACCCGCTTCCCCATGCGGGCGCGATCTGCGCCGAGGCCGGCAAACCGCCGATGTCGACGTCGTCCGTGCCGTCTCCCGCAACGACGTGAAGTCGGCTCCGGGTCAGGTACGCGATCCTCGTGTCGGTTGCGCTCCCGGACCAGCGGGGGAAGTTGACGTCGGGGCGGGCGAGAATCCAGCGGACGCTGCCGTTCGGCTCGAGCGTTGCGAGTTCGTCCTGACGTGCGGCGACGACGAAGCGCCCGAACGGCGACCAGGACGCCTCATCAAAGCGTCCGAGGAGGCGCCGCGAGCCTCCGGGGTCGGCGATCCACACACCGCTGTCCGCGGCCACGAGTAGTCGGCCCGTGGTCGGGAGCGAGAAGAGTGCCGGCTGAGCATGGTCGATCCCGACAGCGCGGCGCACCTGATTGACGACGGCCCGGCCGGGCGGGCTGAGCACTGCTGCAACAACCGCCGCGGCGACCGCCACCGCCACGAGGGGTCGGCGAGCCTGCCGGTGTCGCAGCACGGGGCGGAGTTCGTCGAACGCTGCGGTGACGACGCGCGCCGCGCGCTCTTCCGCCTCCGCGGCACCCGGAAGGACGATCCGGTCGAGGTTATGCTTCACGGCGCCGCCTCCCCGATCGCGTCGAGCCCGCGTCGCAGCCGGGAGTTGACGGTGCCGCGCGGCACTTCGAGCAGCTCCGCGATCTCACCCGGGGTGTACTCGAGGAGATACCGTAAGACGATCACGGCCCGCTGCTCCGGTGGCAGCTCCGCGATAGCGGCGAGGAGCCCGCTTTCGGGCAAGCCCCCGCGACCGACCTCCGGGGCAGCGACCGTCGGGTCGAGCCCTGTCTCCGCGCGGAGCGAGCGTGCGCGGGCGTGGTCAATCGCGCGGTTGACGACGATCCGGTGGAGCCACGGCGCGAATGGGCGCCGCCGGTCGAAGCGGTCGAGGTGGCGGACGGCGGCGAGGAAGGACTCCTGCGCGATGTCTTCGGCGGCTGCTGCGTCGTGAACGACGAGGTACGCGGTGCGGTGGGCGCGACTCCAGTGCAGGCGGAACAGTTCCTCGAGGGCAGCCGACGACCCGCCCTGCGCGCCGCGCACGAGCGCTCGCTCGTCTCGCCATCGGATCGACATCCCGTACCGACTGTACGACGGATCGGGCTCGAGAGGTCCATACCGGTGATACGCGGAGAACCTCATCCGAGGTCCCGGGACCTCCGAGGGGCCTTCGCGCGTATGAGATGCATGAACCGTCGCTCCTTCCTCGTTATGGCCGCTGCTCCAGCCGTCGCGGCCGCCCTACCGCGGCCTCTCCTCGCGACGCCGAAGGGTGGCGGCACGGTTGCGCTCGTCACCGCCGACCTCGAGGCTCACATCGTTGCGATCGACACCGCGACTGGGCGGATTCTGAAGCGGATCCAGACGGTCCCGGGCCCGCGCAGCATCGAGAGCAACGGGTTCGGCCAGGCGCTCGTCGCCCATACGATCCGTGGTCGACTCAGCGTCATCGACGTCGCAACGCTGCGAGTCGAGGGCGAGATAGGCGGGCTCGGCGAGCCGCGCTACACGGCGATGCATCCATTCGAGCGGATTGCCTTCGTCAGCGACTCGAAGCGGAACGAGGTCGCCGTGGTCGATCTCGTGGCACGCAAGGTCGTCCGACGGATACAGGTGCCCGGCCCGGCACGTCATCTTTCGCTCGACGCTCAGGGATCGCGACTCTGGACATCGCTCGGCTCGAAGGCGCGGACGATTGCCGTGCTCGACGTCTCCGAGCCGACGATGCCGCGCCTCGAGCGGACGATCTCGCCGCCGTTCCTCGCGCACGATGTCGTTTTCGCGCCGGACGGGCGCGCGTGGGTGACCTCGGGCTCGCGTGCGGCGATCGCAGTGTACGAGGCGGGTGCGAAGCGACCGGCGTTGATCCTGTCTGCCGCCGCGGCGCCCCAGCACATCGCGTTCTCCGGATCGCGCGCGTACGTCGCGAGTGGCGAGGCCGGGGTGGTACGCGTGCACCGACTCGACGGGGCGGCGGTCCACGTCTCCTCCCGCGTGCCGGACGGCTCGTACAACATCGTCTTCGGAGGTGCGACGTCTCCGATCGGGCCTGTCGCAGCGACGCCGTCGCTCGATCTCGGCACGCTGTCCCTGCTCTCGCCGCGAGGTTCGGTGCGCACCGTCAAGAAAGTGGCCCGCTCGGCCCACGACGCCTGTCTCGTCGAGGCCGGCTGATGCTCGGAAAGGAGCACCTGATGAGATCGATCGTCCGCTGCGCTGCGTTGTTCGCCGCCCTTTGTGTCGTTGCCGTCGGTAGCGGCGTTGCGGGCGGGGGCGGGCCATCGCCGGGCGCGGTCGTCGGCGGCGACGGCGTGACTGCCCCCGGCGGTCTCGTGCGCTACGTCGCCTTGCCTGGAAGCGCGAGTCGAACGACCGTCGCCGCTGTGCGCGTGAAGGGTGGCCGGGTCACGCTCTTCACGTCGGTACCGGGCGTTCTGGGCGTTCCCCAGGTCGCGTTCGACGGCTCCATGGGGGGCGTGTCCGCAGACGGGCGGCGGCTCGTGCTCGCTTCCACTCTCGGTGCGGGAGGCGATCGGACGACCTTCGCCGTGTTGACGAAAACTCTTGGGGTGGTCAACACGATCCGACTCCGAGGCGTGTGGTCGTTTGACGCGATCTCGCCCGGCGGCGCCACAATCTACGCGATCGAGTATCGAATGTCGGCCAATCCGCCGAGCTACCGCGTGCGCGCAATTGACGCCGTCAGCGGCCGCGTTCGGCCCGGAGCGATCGTGGACAAGCGGGCGCCGGGTGAGGTGATGCGCGGCTCGCCTGTGACGAGGGTCGAGGCTATCGGGAGCGCGTACACGCTGTACACCCGTCCGAACGGGACAGCGTTCGTCCACGCGCTCGACACGCGACACGGGACAGCTTCATGCATCGACTTGCCCTGGGACGCAACCGCCAACGGCATTTGGAATGTCCGACTCTCGGTCGCGGGCGGAATTCTGCGACTCCGCCAGCGCGGAGTCGGGATGCTCGCGAGCGTCGAGCTGGATGGGCTTCGAGTCCGGTCCTATAGGCCGCCGGCCGAGGTCTGACTCAGGCCTCGACCGGCAGCGTCCCGGTGGCGATCGCGATCTCCTCGACGACCTCGCGGATGTCGCGGTTCGCGTTGAAGATGCGGAGCTGCCGTTCGGCGCTGTTGCCGCGGGCAAGCAGCGCCGCGATTCCCTCGAGCTCCCGTTCCGAGCCGAGCTCGCGCGCGTGGGGCTCGATCTCTCGCATCGTGCGACGCACGAGCTGAGCGACCGGGATCCTGTTGCGACGTCCCGTCGCGAGATCCATCACCGGGGCCTCGAGCCCGTACCGGGCCGCAAGCCACTTGTTCTCCGTCGTCAGGATGCGGTGGTAGCTCGGGATCTCCTCCCCGGCATCGTGGCGGTCGGAGAGTTGCTTGACCAGTGCCTGGCAGTACGCCGTGATGGCGACCGCGTCCTCGACCCGCGTCACGGCGTCGCAGATCCTGATCTCGAGCGTGCCGAATCGTGGGTGTGGCCGGATGTCCCACCAGATGTGCGAGTAGTCGGCGATACACCCGGTGCGCTCGAGCTGTCCGACGACCTCGGCGTAGTCCGCGTAGTCCCGGAACCGCGGTGGTGGCCCCGAGCGGGGGAAGGACGCGAACACCATCTGCCGGCTCGACATCAGCCCGGTCGGTTCACCACGCCAGAATGGTGAGCTCGCCGATAGCGCGAGCAGGGGAGCGAGCTGCGGCAGCAGGCCGTTCATGATCTTGATCGCCTTGTCCGGATCGTCGATCGCGACATGGATGTGCATGCCGAAAATGAGCTCACGTCGAGCGATGTACTGCAGCTGGTCGACGAGCTGACGGTAGCGATCCTTGGCAGTGATCCGCTGTCGCTCGAAGAGGCTGAAGGGGTGGGTTCCTGCCGAGCCGACGCGCATTCCTTTCTCGCGTGCAACGCCACACACGTAGTTCCGCAGCTTCACGAGCTCGCTCATCACGTCGGCGGGCGTGTGACACACCGGGGTCGCGATCTCGAGCACCGACTGCATCAGCTCGGGATTGATATATGGCTCGAGCTCGTGTCCCTCGATCGCGGCCAGCACCGTATCGATGTGCTGAACGAGGTCGAACGAGGTGCCGTCGAGCAGCTGATACTCCTCCTCGACGCCGAGCGTGAACGGATCGCTCTTTCCGAAGCGGTGGTCGAGCACGCTCGGAGCAGCACCTGTTCCGCTCGAGCCCTTGCCGGTGATGTCCGGCGGGATTAGCTGCTTGCTCATCCCACGACCGCCTCGGCCTCGATCTCGACCTTCCAGGCCGGATCGAGCAGCCCCGTCACGACGCAGGTCGTGGCAGGGCGAATGTCATGGAAGACATCGCCATGTGCTCGTGCGACATCCTCGAAGTACGCCGTGTCGGTGATGAACAGCCGTGTTCTCACGACGTCCTCGACGCTCGCCCCTGCCTGCGCGAGCGCGCCGGCGATGATGGAGAGGCAGAGCCTTGCCTGCCCGTAGGCGTCCTCGGGGGTCGGGGAGCCGTCCGGGGCAATCGGCGCGGTGCCAGCGACGTGCACGGTCGAACCGACGACGACGGCGCGTGAGTAGCCCGCAACCGGCTCGAACGGCGAATGTCCCGAGATCAGGCGGCGCTCCATCGCCCCGGTAGTATCGCTGATCGAACGTGGACGCTCTGAGTCAGATCGACGCCTGGGACGCCCCCTTCGCCGCCGCCGGAGTGACGAGCGCGACCGCAACACTTGCGACTCGCGGCGACACCCTTCGCGCCGTTCGCCTCGCGTCGGTCTCGAAACCCGTGAGCGCACTCGCGACGCTCGTTGCGGCCGAGGAGGGTGTGATCGACCTCGACGAACCGGCAGGCCCGCCCGGCGCGACAGTTCGTCATCTCCTCGCGCATGCGTCCGGGCTCCCGTTCGAAGGCACGAGCGTGATCGCGCCGCCCGGTCGTCGGCGGATCTACTCGAACGAGGGCTTCGTCGTTCTCGG
>JAYTJO010000653.1:0-2420 GCA_043730975.1 Thermoleophilia bacterium
GTCTGCTCGGCCGGGAAGACGACCTCGATCCCGAGTCTCTCGAGAACGGTCACCGTTGCCTTGCCGACATCGGGAAAGAGCGTGTCCGCAAGACACGTCACGAAGAGGGCAACACGATCGATCATCGAGACGAGCCTACTTGCGCGGTCGCTCGGAACGGTGCGCCCGTCTGCCCCATAGGCCGGTGACCTCTGCGACCGGTCCCGGGAGAGGCTGCGCCATCTCCCCTACGGGCTCGCGGTGGAACTCTCGGGGATGGCTCACGCGTACGGTCGCTCGGAACGGTGCGCCCGTCTGCCCCATAGGCCGGTGACCTCTGCGACCGGTCCCGGGAGAGGCTACGCCATCTCCCCCTACGGTGACCGGGGAGCGTCTCGAGGCGGATCACGACGCCGCGTTCGCGAGATCGCCCGGTACGGATACCCTGTCGGCGTGGTCGAACGCGTCCTCCTCGCATCACCGCGCGGCTACTGCGCCGGGGTCGAACGCGCGGTGGACACGGTCGAGAAGGCACTCGATCACTATGGCGCTCCGGTGTACGTCCGCAAGCAGATCGTCCACAACATCCACGTCGTGCGCGACCTCGAGGCGCGGGGCGCGATCTTCGTCGACGAGGAGACCGAGGTACCGGCAGGTGCGACGGTGGTCTACTCGGCACACGGGGTCGCCCCCACCGTGCATGTGAACTCGGCCGCCCTACGTCACAACGTGATCGACGCGACGTGTCCCCTGGTGACAAAGGTGCACGTTCAGGCGCGACGGTATGCAGCCGACGGGTACACGGTGATCCTGATCGGCCACGAGGGACACGAGGAAGTAGTCGGGACGATGGGCGAGGCGCCCGACGCGACCGTGCTCGTGCAGGACGTCGCCGAAGCCGAGGCGCTGTCGCTGCCCGCAGACGCGCGGATCGCCTACATCACCCAGACGACACTCTCGGTCGACGAGACCTCGGAGATCATCGCCGTCCTGCGCAGACGCTTTCCGCAGATCTACGCGCCCCGGAAAGAGGACATCTGTTACGCAACCTCCAATCGGCAGTGGGCGGTGAAGGAGATGCTCACCGAGATCGATCTGTTGCTCGTGCTCGGCTCGAAGAACTCGTCGAACTCGAACCGGCTCGTCGATGTCGCACGGGCCTCGGGAGTGGCAGGGCACCTGATCGACGACGAGACCGAGATCGACGAGCGCTGGCTCGAGGGTGTTCGCACGGTCGGGATCTCGTCGGGTGCCTCCGCACCGGAGCGCCTCGTGTCGCGCCTCTGCGACTGGTTCCGGGAACGGGGCGTCGATCAGATCGAGCCGTTCCAGCTCGTTGTCGAGGACGTCACGTTCAAGCTTCCGGTCGAGCTGCGCCGCGAGCTCGTCCTCGCAGAGACGCAACGCTGACCGACCTGCCGGCCACGCTCGCCGTCGTTATCCCGGCGACCGACGATCCTCCCACCCTTGACCGCTGCCTCGCTGCGATCGCGGCAGCGGACGATCCGCCCGCCGAGATCGTCGTTGTCCGCACGCCGCGCAGCGCCGGACCGGCGGAGGCCCGCAACGCGGGCGTCCTCCAGACGCAGGCCGATGTCGTCGTCTTCATCGACTCGGACGTCGTTGTCCAGCCCGACGTCTTTACGCGGATTTGCGAGGCATTCGCTCTGAATCACAACCTCGTCGCTGTCGTCGGCGCCTACGACGACCTCGTCGCTTCGGGCGAGATCGTGGCCGGGTTTCGCAACCTGCTCCACCACACCATTCACCAGCGCTCGGCGGGAGATGTCCGCTCGTTCTGGGCCGGCCTCGGAGCCGTGCGGCGCACCGTGTTCGACGACGTCGGCGGATTCGACGCCGACCGGTATCCCCATCCGTCGATCGAGGACATCGAGCTCGGAGCACGTCTTGCCGAGAAAGGCAGGATCATCCTCGACCCCGATCTCCGAGGTACGCACCTGAAGCGATGGACGCTCTCTTCGATGATTCAGACCGACTTCAGCCGCCGCGGCGTGCCGTGGGTCGCGCTCCTCGTCGAACAGCGAGCAGTCCCGGCGACTCTGAATCTCGGGGGTCGTGAGCGAGGGAGCGCGATGGCCGCGGTCGCTGTTGCCTACGGGCTTGTCCGCCGTCGCCCTCTGGTTGCTGCGTCAGCGGTGCTCGCCAGCGTCGCGTTCAACCGCGACCTCATCTCGCTCCTGTACAAGCGGCTCGGCGTGCGGGGAGCGGTTGCGGGCGTAGGCCTGCATACGATCCACCAGCTGACCGCGGTCGCGGCCGTTCCCGTTGGAGTCGCCGAAGCTCGCGGCTTGATGCAGATCAGGCGACGCTAGCGATAACTTCCGCCTGACCGATGGGGTTCCGTAGCTCACCCTCCTCGTGGTACTCGGCGTCGGCGTTTACGGCCCAGACGTCGTGATCTGCTCCGTCGAGCAGGTTCA
>JAYTJO010000654.1:0-1694 GCA_043730975.1 Thermoleophilia bacterium
GTGCTGCCTCGCCTCCGCGTCGGCGGACGCCAGCTCCTCGAGTCCGAGATGCCCGGACCGGAAGTCGACAATCTCGCCGATCGGATCCGCTCGACCGCCCAGCGTCTCTGGTTGCTCTACGTCGCACTCACCGCCGCGCAGGCCCTGATCCTCGCGATCTTCGGTTGGACCGGCATTGACGATCGCATGGATCCGTTCAACGCGGTTGCCCACGCGTTCTCGACGCTCCCCACTGGCGGGTTCTCGCCCGAGGCGCGATCGGTGGAGCCGTTCAGCGCCGCGAGCCAGTGGGTGATCATTGTCTTCATGACTCTCGCAGGGATGAACTTCGCGCTCCTCTATCGCCTTTTCGTACGCCGTAAGGTTCGCGTCGCGGCGCGGGACGAGGAGGCCCGCCTGTACCTGACGATACTCGCAGCCATGTCGCTTCTCGTCGCGGTCGAGCTCTGGCACAAAGGCATCTGGGAAGGAGAAGCCGCCGTCAGGCAGGCAACCTTCCAGGTCGTCTCGATGATGACGACAACCGGATACGCGAGCACGGACTTCATCGTCTGGCCCGCATTCGCATTGATGGTTCTTATCGTTGTGATGCTCGTTGGTGGCTCTGCAGGTTCGACCGGCGGCGCGATCAAGGTCGTTCGCCACCTGCTCCTCGGGAAGGTCCTCCGCCGGGAGCTGCGGCAGACCCTCCACCCGGAGGTCGTGATGCCGATCAGGCTCAACGGCACGGTCGTCGACGAGCGAACGCTCCGCGCGATCACCGCCTTCGTCCTCCTCTATATCGGTCTCTTCGCCGTGGGAGCCGGACTGATAGCACTCGACGCCGCGTTCCAGGGTCCGTCGGTCTCCGCGTTCGATGCAATCGCGGCGTCGGCGACCACCCTCGGAAACGTGGGGCCGGGCCTCGGATTTGCCGGCCCGATGGGTTCGTTCGAGCCGTTCAGCGACTTCTCGACGATCGTGATGATCGGCCTCATGTGGCTCGGACGCCTCGAGATCATTCCGGTCGTCGTGTTGTTGACGCGGAACTACTGGCGCGTTTAACCGACGAGCGCGCGTCTCAGGCTGTCCTCGAACCCGGGCTTGAGGATCGCAATCACTCGATCGCCGGGGCGGATCACCGTCTGACCAACCGCGATCTCGCCAATGCCGTTGCGGGTCACCGAGACGAGCCGAACGTCCTCCGGCAGCGCGAGCCCGGCAACGCGCTTGCCTGCGGCGGGCGAGTCGCCGGCAATCTGCATCTCGACGACCTCGAGCCCCTCTTGCCGTAGCTCGAGAAGGCGCACGAGGCCGTGCTGCGGCACCTCATGCTCGACGAGACCGAGGATTCCAGAGGTCGCACAGACCGTCAGCCCGATCCCGAGCAGATCGAAATGCTGCTGGTTCCTTGGATCGTTGACCCGGGCGATCGCCTTCGGAACGCCGTACCCTTCCTTCGCAAGCTGGGCGATCACAAGGTTGTCCTCGTCGTCGCCTGTAACTGCAAAAACGATGTCTGCGGGTCGGTTGATCCCGGCTCGCTCGAGCACGTGAACCTCGGTGGCATCGCCGTGCAGCACGACGGGCCCGAACTCTCCCTCGAGCACCTCGAACCGATCGCGGCGCTGCTCGACGAGCGTCACCTCGTGGCCCATGGCGATCAACGACGAAGCGACGTTCGCCCCGACCTTTCCGCCGCCGGCGACGATGAG
>JAYTJO010000655.1:0-3931 GCA_043730975.1 Thermoleophilia bacterium
GTTCATGATCTCGGTCTCGCTCGGCCTCCAGTACGGGGTGCCGCTCGAGGTGTACGTCTCGAAGTTCAGCCACATGCGCTTCGAGCCGAGCGGGATGACGAACGATGCGGACATCCGCATCGCGAAGTCGCTCGTCGACTACATCTTCCGTTGGATGGGTAAGAAGTTCCTCACCGCCGATCAGCAGGAGGAGGCCGGCATCCTGACGCCCGAGGTGAAGGCGCGGCTCGCTGCTGCATACGCCGCAGGCGAGGCAGCAGCACCGGTGCATGACTCCCCGCCGCCCGGTCAGACGGCCCTCTTCAACAGCTGGGAAGACGCCGTCGAGTGCTCGAAGTGCGGCGGCAGCATGGTGCGCACCGGCAGCTGCTACACGTGCCGCGACTGCGGCACGAACACCGGCTGCAGCTGAGCTGACGCCGGCCCGACCGGCCTCCACTTCACACGCTGGGCTGTCCGCCAGGGCAGTCCAGCGTGTTCGCAATGAGGCGGGGATATGCGGTCGAAGGACTCGGTCGCTCGCGGAGCCGACGTTGCGCATGATGCCGTGGTGGCGGATGATCCCTGCCTATGACTACGGTCGTGCAGCCATCGGGGACGGTGACGTTTGTGTTCACGGACGTCGAGGGATCGACGCGGCTCCTGGAACAGCTGGGGCCGGAGGGGTACCGAGCCGCGCTTGGTGAGCACCGGCGGATCGTGCGGGAGGCGTTCGCCGCCTACTCGGGGTACGAAGTCGATTTCGACGGGGACTCGTTCTTCTACGCGTTTGCCTCGGCGCCGGCGGCTTCGCAGGGCACCTCGCGACCGATGGCGGCGACTTGCCGAGATCGGGGCTCGCACGCAGGCTCGATCCGGCCACCGATCCCTCGCGTCCGAGCAGAGCTCTCGTGAGCCAATCCGATCGGCGCGTCGTCGCGCCTGACAGGAAGAGATTCATTCCCTATTTTATTGGTCGAACGACCGAGTAAATAAATAGAACCAGCCACCCACCCCGAGGAGGAGAAATGACCACTGCACCAACCCTCGATCTCGCCGCCATCAAGACACGCCAGCAGGCGACCTGGGCGAGCGGCGACTACTCGGAGATCGCCACGCTGATCGTCCCCGTCGCCGAACGCCTCTGCGACGCCGCCGACCTCAAGGCGGGCTCAAAGGTCCTCGACGTCGCGGC
Organism: Thermoleophilia bacterium; assembly: GCA_043730975.1. Taxonomy (GTDB): domain Bacteria; phylum Actinomycetota; class Thermoleophilia; order Gaiellales; family Gaiellaceae; genus Gaiella. The sequence continues at coordinate 1,175 of JAYTJO010000655.1, forward strand.
CGGTACCGGCAACGCCGCGATCGCCGCTGCGCGTCTCGGATGTGACGTGACCGGCATCGACTACGTGTCGTCGCTCCTCGCTCGCGGCCGCGAGCGAGCTTCCGCAGAGCGCGTTCACGTCGACTTCCGCGAGGGCGACGCGGAGGCGCTTCCCGTGGTCGACGAGTCGTTCGCTGCAACGCTCTCGGTCTTCGGGACGATGTTCGCACCCGACCACCGCCAGACAGCGGCCGAGGTGATCCGCGTCACCGAGCCGGGCGGAACGATCGCGCTCGCGAGCTGGAAGCCCGACGGGTTCCTCGGTGGGCTATTCAGGACGATCGCGGCCCATGTCCCGCCACCCGCCGGACTCTCCTCCCCCATGCTGTGGGGCACCGAGGAGCATCTCGACGAGATCTTCGGGGACGCGGTGACGTGGACGCACCGGGAGCAGACGTTCACGTTCCGGTTCACCTCAGCCGAAGCGCTCGTCGAGCGGTTCGCAACGTACTACGGCCCGACGCTGAAGGCGCTCGACGCCGCCGGTGCTGCCCGCGACGCCCTGCTGGACGACCTTCGGGATCTGGCGCTCTCGTGGAATCGCCTCGATCAGCCGGGCCCGATCGCCGTGCCGGGGACATACCTCGAGTCGATCGGGGTGCGGATCTAGGCCCTGCGAAAGCCGGGACCCTCTGGCCGGACAGAGCCGACCTCGGGTATACGGTGCCCTGGTGTCAACCGCTACCGAGCCACGACGGGTGCCGTCCGTCTCGCGCCTCGGCTACGTGCTCGTCGCCCTGTCAGCGGCGTTCGCAGCCGCCAACAGTGTCGCAGGGCGGCTCGTGATCGATGCTGGCGTATCCCCGAGGGAGTTGTCGGCGGTTCGCATCTACGGCGCCGCGCTCATCCTGTTCGCGGTGGTCGCACCTCACCTCCGCACGATGACTCGCAGCGACATGCTCCACCTGATCCCGTTCGCGCTCGCCGGGTTCGTCGCTGGCCAGGGCCTGTACTTCCAGGCGATCTCGCGCGTCGACATTGCCGTTGTCCTCGTGATCGTGTTCACGGCCCCGTTGTTCGTCGCCCTCTACGAGCGCCTCGTTCACGACGAGTCACTTCCCCACTACGCCTACGGAGCAATGGCGGTGGCCGTGCTCGGTCTCGCCCTCGCAGTCCTCGGGTCGGGCGACCTCGGCTCGCTGTCGCTGCTCGGAATCGGTCTGGCGGTCCTCACCATGGTCGCGTTCTCCGCGACCGTGCTCATTGCCGCACGACCGAGAACGAGCCTCCCGCCGCTCGTCCGCACGGGAACGGGTCTCGGAATCGCCGCCGTCGTCTGGCTCGTGATCGTGCCACCCTGGACTCTTCCGTACGAGCTCTTCGGCGAAACGACGACGTTCGACGGGCGCATCGGCTTCTCGCTTCCCGTCTGGGTGGCCGTGGCCTTCATCATCGTCGTTGGCAGTGTGGCCGTCTACGGGACGTGGGTCGCGGGGACGACCCTCGTTGGTGCGGGAGCGGCGAGTGTCGTCGGGATGGCCGAGCCGATGCTCGGAGCAATTTTCGCGTGGGCGCTCCTCGCGCAGAGCCTCACCGCCGTCCAGAGCATCGGAATCGCGACGACCGCCGCTGGGATCATCGTCGTCGAGCAGGCACGCGTGCGGTCGACGCGGGACGAAATCCGAGACGTCCCCGTCGATCTCTGAATCGTCTAGCCTACGCGGCAGTGACGGTGGGCACGACGACCGAGCTCGGCTCCCTTCTCCTCACGGTCGAGGGGCCCGCGACGCGCGTCACCCTGAACCGGCCGGAGAAGCGCAACGCTCTCTCACTGGAGTTGATGGAGGAGCTGATCGACACGCTCCGTGCTCTCGGCAAGAATCCTGACGTGCGTGCGATCGTGATCGCAGGCGCCGGCCCCGTCTTCTCCGCCGGCCACGACCTCGGCGAGATGGTCAACCGTGACCTCGCCTTCTACCAGCGCCTCTTCGACGTGTGCACCGAGCTGATGGAGACGATCCACCAGGTGCCCCAGCCGGTGATCGCGAGCGTCCACGGCATCGCGACGGCGGCGGGATGCCAGCTCGTTGCCTCCTGCGACCTCGCGGTCGCGACGGAGGACGCTCGGTTTGCGACGCCCGGCGTGAAAATCGGACTCTTCTGCTCCACCCCGATGGTGCCGCTCTCGCGGGCGATCGGGCGCAAGCGCTCGCTCGAGATGCTCCTCACCGGCGACTTCGTCCCCGCGGCGACGGCGCGCGACTGGGGGCTCGTCAACCAGGTGGTCGAGCCGGACGGGCTGGACGAGGCAGTCGCCGTACTCGTCAAGAAGGTCGCGCGCTCGAGCCCGCTCACCGTCGCGATCGGCAAGGAGGCCTTCTACGCCCAGGTCGAGCTCGACGAGCACGCTGCGTATGACCTCGCAAAGACGGTGATGGCGACAAACGCCACCGCGGGCGACGCCCAGGAGGGGATCGGCGCCTTCCTCGAGAAGCGCACGCCAACCTGGAAGGGCGCGTAGCCCGAGGCTCTCCGTGACGGCTGAACCACCGGCCGCGTCGGGCGAATCAGGAACCGGCGGCCGCGGCCGCACGATCGAGCTCGAGCTGCCGGAGCTCGATGCGACGGATCTTTCCCGTCAGCGTCTTCGGCAGATCGGGCACGAACTCGATCAGGCGCGGGTAGGCATAGGCCGAGAGCCGCGCACGGACGAAGGCCTTGATCTCAGCGGCGAGCTCGTCCGTGGGCGCGTGCCCATCGGCAAGAACGATGAACGCC
>JAYTJO010000656.1:0-1643 GCA_043730975.1 Thermoleophilia bacterium
CCTCGAGCCAACCTGCCGTATGGAGCACGAAGTTGACGCCGCCGAGCATCGTCGGCTGCATCGTGTTTGCCGACTCGTAGGCCGCCTGCGCGTCGGCGATCTTCGACGCCGTAAGGCCGCCACCGGAGCGGAACGGGACGCCGAGCCGCCGCGCAAGCGCCGCCATCACGTAGAGGATGAGAGCCGGCTCGGGGGTGCCGAACGTCGGCGCACCGGACTGCATCGACATCGAGGACGCGAATGAGCCGAGAATCACCGGAGCACCTGGCCGGACGAGCTGGCAGAACGCCATCCCGGCGAGCGCCTCGGCGAGCGTCTGCGTCGCTGCGCCGACGACCGTGGCGGGGCTCATCGCGCCTGCGAGGATGAACGGCGTGATCAGGACGCCCTGGTTGGCCTCGGCGTACGCCTTCGCGGCGCCGAGCATCGTCGAGTCCCAGACCATCGGCGAGTTGGCATTCGCGAGCGACACGATCGCCGTGTTCTCCTCGAGGAAGTCGGCGCCAAAGAGGATCCTGGCCATGGCGACCGTGTCCTCGGCCCGGCTCGGATGCGTCACCGAGCCCATGAAGGCCTTGTCCGAGTAGCGCATGTGCGCGTAGACCATGTCGTAGTGCCGCTTGTTGACGGCGATATCGACGGGCTCGCAGACGGTGCCTCCCGAGTGGTGGAGGAACGGCGTCATGTAGGTGAGCTTCACGAAGTTGCGGAAGTCCTCGATCGTCCCGTAGCGGCGACCGTTGTCGAGGTCGCGCACGAAGGGGGAGCCGTATGCAGGCGCGAGCACGGTGTTCATGCCGCCGATCTCGACGTTGTTCGCCGGGTTCCGCGCTACCTGGGTGAACTGTGCCGGCGCGCTCGCCTGAACGAGCTGACGCGCGAGACCTCGCGGGAACCGCACGCGCTCCCCGTCGATGTCGGCACCCGCGGCCTTAAACAGGACGAGCGCCTCCGGCGTGTCGCGGAACTCGATCCCGACCTGCTCGAGCACCGTGTCGGCGTTCTCCTCGATCAGCGCCAGGTGCTCGTCCGAGAGCACCTCGAAGGGCTTCATCGTTCGCGTGATGTAAGGGACGCTGACGGCGTTCGAGACCGCTCGCGCGGCCTGTCTGGCTGCGCGGCCACCGCTACGGCGCCCTCCGGCTGTCTCGGTCATGCCAGCTTCTCCATCATGTGAGGCTCCTTTGGCTTGAATCAGGACGAGAGCGGCGGCGGATGCGACCCTCGGTCGCATCGGCCACGCGTCGCGGAGGGAGAGAGACGACGGTTCGAAGTCGCTCGTAGGGGTCGGTGTCGTGGGGAATCGCCATGGCGCCGACGAAGAGCTCCTGAAAGCGTGGCTCGACCGCGGTCTCGATCTTCTCGACGCGCCGAACGACGCCCTCGATCTCGGCGCGCGCGGAACCGTCGAGCAGCGCGATCCGCGCCCCCGTCCCGGCCGCATTGCCCGCCGACGTGACGCCCGCAGGATCGCAGTCGGGAATGAGCCCGAGCACGAGCGCGTACACCGGGTCGATGTGACTGCCGAACGCGCCGGCGAGGCGGATCCGATCGACGCGGTCGATTCCGTAGCGCTCGAGCAGCAACATGCAACCGGCGTGGAGCGCGGCCTTCGCGAGCTGGATCTGGCGGATGTCGTTCTG
>JAYTJO010000657.1:0-1516 GCA_043730975.1 Thermoleophilia bacterium
GCGCGGACGTTGGCGAACGACTGGCGCAGCGCGATGGGGGTGAGAATCTTCGTCTCGCCGACGCCGACGATGACATCGCCCGAGCGGAGAACTTTCGCCGCCGGAACATCGGCTGCCACGCCGTCGACGAGCGCCCCTCTCGGCGTTGCCGACACGCGATAGCCGGCCTGTTTGAGCGCAACGGCGGCAGCGGTCTGCTCCGAACGAGCCATCTCGCGCTCGCCCTCCGCACGCCTGTCCTCGAACGACGATCCGGGCGGGACGACCTCTTCGCGCGATACGAGAGAGGCGCCATCGGGCCGGGCGAACGGCAGCAGCGATTCGAACCAGGTCGCAGAGCGCACGTTGACGTCGACGTAGTAGATGGCCCCGCCGTCCTCTCCGCCGGAGCGCTCGCCCTCGACCTTGACCTTGTCGCCCACCGGCGTCGCCCTGTTGGGGACGTAGAGGTAGTCGCCCGACGGTGCGAACCAGGTGAATGCGACAGCAGCCGCGGCCACGGTTGCAACGCTCCAGAGGAGCCAGGAAACCCGTGTCTTCGGCACGCCTTAATACAGTCCGTTCAGCATGCCGCCGTCGACCGGCACGACCGCACCACTGATGTAAGCGGCCTGCTCGGAGGCGAGAAAGCAGACGGTTGCCGCGATCTCTGCAGGCGCGCCGACGCGTCGCGCCGGGATCAGCGCGAGAGCCTCGGGCGGAGGGCCGTCGGGGCCGTAGAGAGCATGGAGCCGCTCCGTATCGATGCGACCCGGGGCAATCGTGTTGACGGTGATTCCGTCCGGTCCGAGCTCGCGTGCGAGCGTCTTCAGCCAGCCGACGACGCCGGGCCGGACAGCATTCGAGAGCGCCAGGTTCGCGATCGGCTCCTTCACGGATGTCGACTCGATCGCGACGATACGACCGCGGCCGCTCGCGCGGAGATGAGGGAGGCAGAGTCCGACGAGGCGAACATGGGGAACGAGCAAGAGCTCGACCGCGGCAGTGACGTCGGCAGCCGTGACGGCCGCTGCAGTGCCGGGAGGCGGGCCGCCACCGTTGAGAACGACGATGTCGATTCCGCCAAAGGCATCGAGCGTCTCGCCGACGAGTCGTTCGAGGTCGGCTTCGCTCGTCAGGTCACCCGCTATCGCGTGCCCGCCGATCTTCGCCGCCTCACGCTCGATCACGTCAGCGCGCCGCGCGAACATCGAGACGTTCGCGCCTTCGGAGGCGAGCCCCTCGGCGATCGCGAGGCCCATCCCCTGGGAGGCTCCGAGCACGATTGCGGTTCGCCCGTTGAGACCGAGATCCATCGGCCGGGAAGCCTACCCGGCAGGACTGTTCAGGATTCGCAAAGCCGATGGGGTCAGGTCTTCCACGTTCCACCCTATGAACGATCGGGACAACCGAAAGCGTGATCGACGTGGAACGTGGAAGACCTGACCCCGCTTGACTATGAACGATCGGGACAACCGAAAGCGTGATCGACGTGGAACGTGGAAGACCTGACCCCGCTTGACTAGTTGACCGCGAG
>JAYTJO010000658.1:0-1886 GCA_043730975.1 Thermoleophilia bacterium
CGTGCCGACAACGACGGTCGCCGACGTGCCCAGCGGCACGGGATCGACCGGATGGAGGGAGGGATCGACTCGAATCGCAGCAACATCACTGAACAGATCCCAGCCGATGATCCTCGCTGGCACACGATCGCCGTCCTTGAATTCGACGTAGAGCGTCTCGGCGCCGGTGACAGCGCCTCCCGACGTCTTCGCTACGTCCGTGACGACGTGCGCGTTCGTCAGGATCGTGCCCTTCTCGTCGACGATGAATCCCGAGCCCTGCGACTGTCCCTCGACGCCGAGGTCGGCGTAGATCGTGACGACACCCGGAGCCCGTCTGGCGTAGATCGCCGCGGGGTTGAAGCCCGGCCCGCTCGACGGAACCGCAATGGGAGTCGCGACGCCCTCGGTGATCGTGCGTTCAACGACGACGGTGGACGTCTCGGTGTCGCTGATCCCGGTCAATGCTCCGAGAGCGAGCGCGGCGGCAGCCCCGGTGACCGCGGCGACAACGGCAATAGCGAAGGCCTGCGGCTGCACATGACCCACTGTAGCCAGAGGCTTCGGGCTGGCTACATCCCCGCATTCGCCTCTCGCGTGTTTCCACGTGGAAACACGGGCTCCGTTTCCACGTGGAAACGGAGCGCCCGCCCAGGTCAGGCGGCAGGGCGGGCCGGGATCGCCGCCTCGGCGGGCAGTTCGAGCGTGAACACCGTGTCGCCGGGCTGGCTCTCCACGGTCACGGTTCCGTGCATCCGTCCTGCGAGTTCACGCGCGATTGCGAGACCGAGGCCGCTGCCCGACGCCTGCCCCCCCTCGACCCGGTAGAAGCGCTGAAAGACCCGGCCGAGATGCTCCGGCGGAATCCCCGGGCCGTCATCCTGGACGAGGATCGCGACCCGGGCGCCGCGCCGCTCGGCTCGAAGCCCGACGGTCGTGCCCTCCGGGGTGTGCGATAGCCCGTTGTCCGTCAGGACCCGCACGATCTGCTGCACTCGCTCCTCGTCCGCTAAGGCCCAGGCATCGTCGTCGACATCGACAATCAGCGTGTGATCTGACGCGCCCGCAAGAGCGCCGAACTCCTCTGCAACGACCCTGACGACCTCTGCCAGGCCCACCTCCTCCTGCTCGATCCGGATCCGTCCCACATCCATCCGCGAGAGATCGAGCAGGTCTGTGGCGAGCTTCGTCAGCCGATCGACCTGCGCTCGCGTCGTCGCAAGGAACTCTCGCCTTGTTTCGTCGTCGAGATCCTCGTCGGCCAGGAGCTCGAGAAAGCCGGCGAGGGAGAAGAGCGGTGTGCGGAGCTCGTGGGATGCATTCGCGACGAACTCCTTGCGGGCCAGATCGAGCTCGGCCAGCTGGATCCGCATCCGATCGACCGAGCTCGCGAGCTGTCCCACCTCGTCGTTGCCGCGGTCGACCAGGGACTGGTCGAAGGCGCCCTCGGCGATCCGGTCAGCGGCCTTCTGGATCCGGCCGAGGCGGCGGGCGTGGACAGTTGCCACGGCGAAGCCGAGGGTAACGGCAATCAGGAGGGCCAGGATCGTGGCATACAGCAGGCGCCGCTTGACGAGCGCAACGGTCGCGAGCTGGTCCTCGAGCGAGCTCGAGAGAAGCATCACGTTTCCGGTCGAGAGCAGGGTCGTGGCAACCTCGGCGTACTCCCGCCCATTACGCGCGATCCTCGCCCTCACGATCCCAACGCCCTTTGCCGCCTCGATCGCCGCCGGGTCGTTCTCGATCTCGAACCGGCCGACAGGGGATGAGTCAGCGAGAGAGCGGAGCACCTCGTTGCGCGGTGGATCCGTGACGTCGAAGACGACGACCCTCGCGTTCGAGACGAATGCCGAGGCGTCCACGAAGTCGTCGAGGCGCTGCTGATTGAGCGCGTAGTTGACCGCGAG
>JAYTJO010000659.1:0-3065 GCA_043730975.1 Thermoleophilia bacterium
GGGAGGGCCGAGCCCTCCCTCCGCGACCGTCAAGCTGCTATCCGTCGTTGCCGAACGCGCGCTCGGCCGCGCGGCCGCGCGTCTCGAGCGCCCAGAAGACATGCGTGATCCGCCGCGTCCCGTCCTGGAAGTGCTCGGTGATGATCGAGTCCGCGATGCGGTCGGTGCGCTCGACGCGCACCGGCTTGGCCGACGGGCTGCCGGCGAGCCCGGCAGCGATCGTCGTCGTCGAGTCGAGGTGCTGCTTGTAGATCGTCTCCAGCTGAGCGTAATCGTGGTCATTGGGGTGAGGATTGTCGAGCGCATTCGAGTAGTCCATGCACGTGTTCAGGTCGGCACCCGTCTCGCTCTGGTGGCCGAGGCCGAAGTCGTGGCCGATCTCCTGGCAGATCACGTGCTGGCGCTTCGTCTCGGTGTACGACGCGCTCGCGAAGTAGCTGTCGTTCATCTTCGCGGTGGCCTGCGTGATGTGTCCACCACCACTCACCCAGATCTGGGCTAGGCCGAGCCACCCGTTTAGGCCGTACGCCGCGTTGCAGGCGCGAACCTTGCCCGTCACTGCGGGGCAGCGCTTGCGGATCCTCGAGCTATCGTCGCCGGGTTCCGACGTCACGTTCATAACCGTCGAGCTGTTCCAGTCGCCGATGGCTATTGGCAGATTGTCGTCCCAATCAGGGGTCATGCTGTCGATGACCGTGAGCGTGAACGGATTCGCCGTGCGAGCCCAGTGGTAGCTACCCCACGAATGGGTGGCCGCGGCCGTCCCCACAATCGCAGCGAACGCGGTAACCGCCAGCGCCAGCGTCAGAAACCTCCTCATGCTTCTCTCCTCCTCGTCGACGTGCGAGCACCGGACTTCACCGAAGCATGGCTCTGCCCCTGCACGCTGTCAAGAGCGCTATCCGCCGTGCAATCGACGCTAATACAGAGCAGGTCGAGGTCGGCGCGCATCGTGGCCTCCTGGTCAGCGTTGCCTTGGCAACGTCGACTTCGACCCGCTTCCCTTGATCCCTCGCCGCCACAAACCCCGTGGCATCAATCATCGAGGTACTCGCGAGACGGACCTGACGGTGCCTCAGGCGTCGATGGAGTATTCGCGCGCCGCCTCTGGTTTCGTCAGCGGAGATCGAGGACGAGAAGGAGTGCGTCATCGACGTCGCGCATCTCATCGACCGTCAGGTGGCCGACGTGGTCACCGAGTGCACGTGCGTCAACGGCGCCCACCATCTCGCACATCACCCGCGTCGAGTCATCCCCAACCATGACCACGGGATGGAAGCTAGCCGGCGGCGTCGAGGTCGAGGTCGAGGTCGGGCAGACAACGACAGTCGAGAGGGCGAGCAGATCGTCGGCCTGCACGATCACCGCCCCGACTCCAAGGCACCACGGTGCCTTGGAACGCGCCGAGGCGCAAGATGTCTCTTCGAGCCAGGCCTGACGTCGTTGCTCGGGCGTTCACCGCCTTCTCTCGTCGATAACCCCGAACTCGACACCGAGAAGATGTGCGGCCCCTGGCGTGCTGACGGTGCGCCGTCAGCTCTGACAGGCGGCGAGCAGGCCCTGTACGTAGCCGATCGCATGGAGGCGCCCCAACGTCGGATACCCCGGCACGAGAGCGGTGTCGCCCGCCAGCGTCGGCGAGTGATCGGTACGCAGCGGTGCGTCGACTTCCGCTTCGAGGTAGGCGCGGATGCACGCGGCCATGTCGGTCGGGCCCTCGTCGACAAAGGTCTCGACGAACCGCTCGGGTGTGCCGCGGACGTCGCGGAAATGGACGAAGTGGATGCGGCCCGCGTCGCCGAAGTGGCGAATTGCAGACGGGAGATCGTCCGTCATCAGCGCCACGTTGCCCTGGCACATCGTCATCCCGTTCGCCGGGCTCGGCTCGAGCTCGAAGACACGGTCATAGGCGTCGAGCGAACGGATGATCCGGCCTATGCCTCTGACCGGCGAGAGCGGCGGGTCGTCCGGATGCAGGGCGAGCTTCACTCCCGCCGCCTCGGCGACGGGTATGGCCCGTTCGAGGAACCAGGCGAGCGTCTCCCAGAGGAGCTCCTCGGCGACAGGGGCACCGGGAGCCGGGTTGTCCGCCCAGACGGAAGCGTCGAAGCCGGTCACCTCTGCGCCGCCACGGCCCTCGAGCGCAATGGACGTGCGCGACCACGAGACGATGGGCATCCAGTTGTAACACCACACCCCGATCCCGATCCTCCCCATCACCCGGAGGAGCTCGAGCACCGTCTCGAGCTCCTCTTCCTTGCCAGGAAGCCCGAGCCGGAGCCTGTCCATGGGTGGGTTGTCCTCGAGCACGGTGAGGCGGAAGCCGGCGTCTGCGATCTGCTGTTTGTAGAGCGTGAGCGGGCCGAGTTGCCACGGCTGCTCGGGCGCATGCGCGCGCCAGTCGACGGAGCCGCGCGGGAGGACGCCGGTTGCCTCCATGATCCCGAGCTGGCGCAGCTGCGCCCAGGCGTCGGTGGGACGTGGCTCGAGGAGGATCTCGGCAAGGCGGAGCATGGCGCGACGGTATCGGTTCGGCTGCGGTGAGGTCACACGACGTGCTCCGATCCCATGTCGTAGATCCTCCCAGCGGGTCAACCATTCGAGGTAACGGTTAAATCAGGAGGCTTTGTGGGTTGGCCCGCACTGCCTGGCGGGCCTGGCGATTGCGGCTACGCACTTCCCCTCCCCTGAGAAGTGCGGGTGCTGTGCTAGGCCCGCCTCCTTCACCTTCGCGACGCCGCGCGCCAGGCTGATCGGACGGTCATTTCTCCCCGTCACCGCGCGACGTCGTCGGTTCGAGGGCAAGCGCGGCATCCGCGTCTCGCAGCTCACGCGCCGCAGGGCTCGCACGCTCGTCCCACGTGAACGCCGCGTCTGGAATGAGCCGCACCACGATGTCGTCCGAGGCGAGGAACTCCCCGGCCGCCGGCAGGAGCTCTCCCGCAGGTGTCACATAGCGACGGTGGACGCGCTCGACGAGCAGCTTCACTGCGTCGCCCTCCACGAGCTCGACGCGTCCGCGGATCGACGCGCCGCAGACTTCGAACCCGGGCCGCGAGTCGTGC